>NZ_JBYTBG010000003.1:179985-232238 GCF_058788915.1 Brevibacillus sp. FW301-21C12A | reverse complement strand
TTTTTGGTTGTGTAGCTGAAAATGTCATTCAGAATACTTTGACAAATTACGAACGCATTTTTTATGCAACGCTAGTGGTCCTGTTTCTATTGTTTGTCGGCTTTCTGGCCCTCTATCCGCGCGCGATCTGGGAGTATGTGAGCAAGCACGGCACCAGTCAGGACGAGCCGTCCGAATTTTACTTCGACATGCTGCGCATAGTGGCCGGGGCGCTTTTCGCCGTGCTGATTCTCGTCGGGTTTGTTTATTATGAATAAACAAGGCGCGGGCGCTTGCTCGTTTTGCATCACGGCGTGTAGCCAGGCGGCGAATCCCGCTCTCCGCTGTTTCGTCCGTACGCGTTGCTGCTTTTGTCGCGCAAAAAGCCTCCCGTCGTTCGGGAGGCTTTCTCGCATATGATTCGCATGGACTTTCGTGCCTACTGCTTGACCATCACGACACCCAACAGCCCTGGCCCTGTATGCGTGCCGATCACCGGACCGATCTGCTCCAGGTGCGATTCGGTCACTTGAAACTCGTTTTTCACCCGCTCCAACAGCTCAGCCGCCTGCTCGTGGGCGCTGCTGTGGAGGATGGCGACTTTTACAGGCTGGCCCTGCGCGTACTCCTGCAACGCTTCCAGGACGCGGTTGAGCGCTTTTTTCGTGCCTCTGACTTTGTCAAAAGCCGCGACGTATCCCGCCGGGTCCAGCGTCAGGATCGGCTTGATGTTGAGCAGCGAGCCGATGACAGCCGAGGCGCGGCCAATCCGCCCGCCTTTTTGCAAAAATTCCAGCGTGTCGACGATGAAGTAAACCTGCACCTCGTCCAGATAGCGGTCGATCGCATCGAGAATCTGCTCTTTGCCCTTCCCGGCCTTCGCGTCCTTCGCCGCTTCCACGCAAATCATTCCGTGGACAAAAGAAGCTTTGCGCGAGTCGATCACGGTAATGTCCATGTTCTCATCGAGCATGGATTTGGCGATCATCGCCGACTGATACGTGCCGGACAGAGAACCGGACAACAGGATGGCGATGATTTGCACGTCGCTTCCGTACTGCTCGTAGATCGCCTTGTACGCTTCGGCAAACTCCAGCGGAGACGGCTGGGAAGTCGTCGGCAAGGCATGCGACTGCTTCAGCTTGTCAAAAAACGCGGAGGAAGAGATCGTCACTCCGTCCAGATACGTCTCCGCCCCAAACATGACCTTCAGCGGAACAGCCACAATCCCGAGCGACTGCCTGACAGACGCATCAATATCGGACGCGCTGTCGGTAAGAATCACAACTGGCATTCTTGCGTGCTCCTCTCCTCATTACTCCACGGAAAAAATAAACGGATACAGCGGCTGTCCGCCGAACTGAATCTCCACTTCCGCATCCGGGTATGCGTCCGCTACAGCTTCCTGCAACGCGTCCGCCTGCTCCTCTGTCGCACCTTCGCCGAGGAACATCGTGATGATCTCGGTGTCCTCGTCCGCCATGCCGAGCAGCAGCGTCTTCGCGCACTCCAGCAATTCCGGTCCAGCCGTGACGATTTCTTTTTCGGCCATGCCGATGAAATCGCCTTCCTTGATCGCGACGTCGCCCATCTGCGTATCGCGAACGGCATGCGTCACCATTCCCGTCTTCACCTGGGTGATCGCTTTTGCCATCGCCGAAGCGTTCACGGCAGGCTCGGCATCCGCATGGAATGCGAGCAAAGCGGCCAGCCCCTGCGGGATGCTTTTCGTCGGCACGACCGAGACGGGAACTTCCGCCAGCTCGGCTGCCTGCTGCGCCGCCATGATAATATTGCTGTTGTTTGGCAGGATGATGATATGTTGCGCATGCAGCCCGGCGATGGCCTTCATGAAATCTTCCGTGCTCGGGTTCATCGTCTGGCCGCCCTCGATCACGACGTGCACGCCCATGCTGCGCAAAATTTTCGCGATGCCTTCGCCAGCGGCAACTGCGATCAGTCCGTACGGAAGCTGCTCGTCCGCCGGCAGGGCCACTGCCGCTGCCTGCGCTTCCCTTTTGCCCTCTTCCGCTTTGAGAATGTTCGCATGCTGCTCGCGCATGTTTTCGATTTTGATCCGGTGCAGGCTGCCGAACTGCTGGGCGTATTGCAAGACGCTGCCCGGATGCTCTGCATGTATATGTACTTTGACGACCTCATCGTCAGAAACGACCAAAAGCGAGTCGCCCATCGTATCGAGATGGCCGCGGAACAGCACCTCGGAAAACGGCTTTTTGTGCGGCTCCGTGCTGTGCGCCACATGAACCATAAATTCCGTACAGTAGCCGTGCTTGATGTCCTCGGTCTTCATGTGGACTTGCGCATTGTGCTGCTCGGAAATCAGCTTGTCCAGCTCTTCCGGGCTCACGGACGGCTTGGCGTGTTCTTCGCTTTCGATCTGTTCCTCGCCGCGCAAGGCGCGCAGGAAGCCTTCGTAAATAAACAGAAGCCCCTGTCCGCCTGAATCGACGACGCCTACTTCTTTCAGTACAGGCAGCATTTCTGGCGTGCGCAAGAGTGTAGCTTGCGCCTGCTCGTACGTTTTTTCCATTACAGAGACAATGTCATCCGACGTGCGCGCTGCACGCACAGCCATCTCCGCCGCTTCGCGGGCTACAGTCAAAATCGTGCCTTCCACCGGCTTCATCACTGCCTGATAGGCAGCGTCCACACCGGACTTCAAGGCGTCGGCGAACTGACGGGCATTCACCTCGTCTTTTCCATTGACTGCTTTGCTAAAGCCGCGGAACAACTGGGATAAAATCACACCGGAGTTTCCCCGCGCTCCCATCAAAAGCCCTTTGGCCAGAGCAGCAGCACTGTCCGCGACTCGGGGAGATTCCTTGCGCCTTAGCTCGTCCACACCGGAAGAGAAAGTCAAATTCATGTTTGTCCCCGTATCGCCATCCGGCACAGGAAAGACGTTCAAGCCATCTACTACTCTGACGTTGGCGGATAATAGGTTCGCCCCCAGGTAAACCATCCGGCTAAACAGCACGCCATCTAGATGCGTATGTACCAACTGTTGTTCCTCCTTACGAATCTCTGTCTGTACGAACTCCCTGTACGAAGATGTTGACGGCCGTGACATCAATGCCTACCGTTTGTTCCAAGGTATATCTCACGCGGCGTTGCACGTTGCCGGCGACCTCGGAAATTTTCACGCCATAGCTGACGATAATATGCATGTCCAAAACCACTTCGCCGTTCGTATTGTGCACAACGACGCCTTTGCTCAGGTTGTCGCGGCCAAGAAGCTCAGCAATTCCATCCTTCAACGCCTTGCGGGAAGCCATACCCACCAGCCCGAATACTTCCATGGCTGCGCCTCCGGCAATTCGTGCGATCACGTCTTCTGTAACATCGATCTTTCCTAGCGATGTACTCATTTCCACTGTCATGCAAGGACTCCTCCTCTGTTAAACAGCTTGACCTCCATAGGTAAGCGTACCCATGCTTCCCTCAATTCTACACTAACATATGGGAGAAATGAAGCGTTTTGTCGAACCTACCAACCCTAGCAGAAAGACGGGGCAAATCATCATGTCAAGTATTGCAATTGACAGCAATGGTGTGCTAATATAGTCGAGTATTTGTATTTCCCATCAAGGAAATCCCGTTTAGATGCAACAAGGGAGGTGGATCGTAATGGCACGTCGCTGCTTTGTAACAGGTAAATCTGCAAAAGCTGGAAACGCTCGCTCCCACTCCATGCGCGCAACTCGCCGCACCTGGGGTGTCAACGTACAAAAAGTGCGCATTCTCGTTAACGGAAAACCGAAGCGCGTTTATGTAAGCACTCGAGCACTGAAATCCGGTCTCGTCACTCGCGTGTAGTTTTGACAAGCTACGCGAAAAAAAGCACCCTCGAGGTGCTTTTTTGCATTTCTCCGACGTTCCTTTTCCGTCTTTTCATGAAGGAGGCCGCGTCTTCATTTTTTCTTGTTGAATGCCTCGATGATGCCGCGAATCATGCCACCCAGGAACTTCGGCAACTTGATGGTGTAAAATCGCATGCTACCCCTCCTCACCGAAATTACTTCCCACGATACAAATACCAGCCCGCCCCCATGAGTGCCGCCGCCAACAGGCTATACCAAACCCACGGAGGTGCCATGTACAGGAAAATGGTGATTCCCCCGACAGCCAACGCAACCCCGAGAACACGTCGCAAGGCGCCCCCCTGTCGCAGGCGATAGGAGCGCAATCCCATTTCTTGCTGCACCTCCTTTAGGTGTTCTCCCAAACGTGCATATTACATCATATTCTGCTGTCGGATAAACATGTATCCTGCCACGCGAAAATGTCGATGTCCGCTGCAAACACAGGTAGAACAGATGACGGCGAAAAGAAAAATTCAGGCAACGCAATTGCTGCCTGAATACATTATGAAAACAATCTGTCTTTTATGCAGGTCCCACTACGCCAATCGGTCGCGCGCCGGAAACAAAAGCTGCGAGGCGCTGCCCAGCACCACCGACAGGACGACGCCCGCGATAATCATTTCGGGAAGCAGGTAGGTGATATTGTAGACAAAGGAATACAGCGCGACAGGCGTGCCTTCTGGCGCGTACTCGCCAAACCAGATGACGCCCGACGTAAAATGGCAAACCAAGCGACCCAGCCCCCCGATCAGCAAGCCGCTCCACAGCGCGAAGATCCGCTGCTTCTTTCCTTCCCGGCCGGACAGGCGGACAAGCCCGGTCAGTCCCAATGCGGCAAACGCCAGCGGATAATCGAGCAACACTTGTACCGGATTGACCAAGGTACTGCCGAACAAGAGCTGAAGCAGTCCTACTACCATCCCCGTAACGACGCCCGCCAGCAAGCCGCGGCGAACCGCGATCAAGGCAATCGGAACCATGACCAGCGAGACGGAGCCGCCCTGCGGCATTTCAAACACCTTGATCTGGCTGAACACAACCGCGAGCGCCGCCATCATCGCCATCTCCAGCAAGATGACCAATCGTTGACGATCCAATCTCCTTCACTCCTTGTCATTCCTCATGAATTTTCATAATAAAAGAGCAACAGCCACCGAAGCTGTCTCTGATTCTAGCCCAAGTCCCAACGCCTGTCAAAGAGAAAAGCCGCAGGCACAAGCTCCCGCGGCTTCCTTTGCTCAACGGACCTTTTCCAGAAACTGCTTGGCCCGTTCGCTTTTCGGATTTTGGAAAAACTCTTTTGGCGGCGCATCCTCCAACAGTCGGCCGTCGTCCAGAAACAGGATGCGGTCGGACACTTCTTCCGCAAAACGCATCTCATGCGTCACGATCGCCATGGTCATCCCGGTGTGGGCCAACCCTTTCATAACCTCCAGCACCTCTTTGACCATCTCCGGATCAAGCGCGGACGTCGGCTCGTCAAACAGCATGATTTGCGGCTCCATGACCAGCGAGCGGGCGATGGCGACGCGCTGCTTCTGCCCGCCGGACAATCGCGACGGGAAGACGTCGGCTTTGTCGGCCAAACCGACACGCGCAAGCAGCTCCCGCGCCTTTTTCTCCGCCTCGCTTTTCGCCATGCCTTTTACCTTGATTGGCGCGTAGGTCAGGTTGTTCAGCACGGTCATGTGCGGGAACAGGTGAAAATGCTGGAACACCATCCCGATCTGCTGGCGGATCGCCATGACGTTTGCCTTTGGGTCGGTAATTTCCTGACCGTTGATCGCGATTTTGCCGCTGGTAGGGACTTCCAGCAGGTTTATGCAGCGCAGCAGCGTCGATTTTCCCGATCCGGACGGCCCGATGATCGCCACGACCTCGCCTTTGCCGATTTCGGTGGAGATGCCTTTCAAGACGTTCAGTTGCCCGAACGACTTCGTAATGTTGTCGATTTTAATCACTGCGTCTCATCCTCCGTTCCACTACGCGCGCTACCCATGTCAGGATCATGACCATGACATAGTACAGGAAGCCGGCGATCAGGTATGGTTCAAAGTAGCGGAAGATGGCCCCTTTTACCACGTTCGCATTTTGCATGATGTCGGACAGACCGATCGTGGAAACGAGCGCCGACTCCTTCAGAAGCGCGATCGTCTCGTTCACGAGCGCAGGCAAAATGTTTTTCACGCCCTGCGGCAAAATGATGTCGAGCATCATGCGGCGATACGGGATGCCGAGCGCCTTGGCCGCTTCCCACTGTCCTTTGTCCACAGCCATAATTCCGCCGCGAATCGTCTCCGAAATGTACGCCCCCGAGTTCAGGGTAAACGTCAGGACGGCTGCTTCCAACTGCGAAATGTTGTAGCCGGTGAGCTGCGGAGTCGCGAAGTAGACGAACGTGAGCTGCAAAATCAGCGGCGTTCCGCGAAAGACGGACGTGTAGGCGACAGCGAGCCAATTCAGCGGCCCGAATTTAGAAATTTTGATGAGTGCGAGGATCGAGCCCCAGATGAAGCCTAAAACGACGGAAATCAATGTAACAAGCAGCGTGCCCTTTATCCCCTGCAAAATGAAAGGGATATAGGGCACGATTTGCGCAAAATCCAAATTCATGCCCTCTCTCACCTCTTGCTACGTTGCGTAGTTGTAAAAAGCTTTGCGTTCAGAGATTATTGAGCGAACCATTTTTGGATCAGCTTGTCCATTTCTCCGTTTTCCTGCATTTTTTTGATAACCTCGTTAAACTTCGCTACGTGTGGAGAGCCTTTTGGAAAAGCGATGGCAGAGCCGTTCGTTTCTTTCGATTCAATCGTGGTGAACTGCAAGCCAGGGTTGCTCTCTACGAAGCTTTTGGCCACGTGGTCCTCGATGATGGCAGCGTCGACGCGGCCGGTTTTTACTTCTTCCACGATCTCGCCCAGCTTGTTCAAGGAAGTCACTTGCAAGCCTTGTACGGTTTTCGCCAGCTCTTGCGCCGCCTCTTCCTGGATAGAGCCAAGCTGTACGGCGATCTTTTTACCCGCGAGCTGATCTGGCTTGGTGATGTTGCTATCCTTCTTGGAGACGATTGTATTTTTCGCTTCATAGTAGATCTCGGAGAAATCCGCATTTTTTTTGCGCTCATCCGTTGGCGTCATGCCCGCCATGACGAAATCGGCACGATTCGTTTGCAGCGCCGGAACCAGTCCGTCGAAGTTCATGTCGGTAATCTGGATTTCATAGCCCAGTTCTTTGCCGATGTATTTGGCGATGTCGATGTCAAACCCGACGATCTCGTCCTTGCCGCTGGTCAGGTCGTGGTATTCATACGGCTTGTAGTCCGCAGACGTCGCCATGATGAGCGTCTTTTTCTCGCCAGCTTGTCCTCCTTGGCCTGCCGGTTGCTCCTGGCCTGCGCCCGCTTGTGGCTGGTTGCCCGTGCCGCAGCCTGCGATCATCGCCGCAGCCAGCAGAGACGATAATGCAAGAGAAAGAATCGATGTCCGTTTTTTCATTGTGTACCCCCGGTTGAAATGATTTACTGCAAAAGCAGCCATGCTTGCCTAGAATATTTTGCACAACAACTTATATTTATGCAGGATAATGACTATTTTAATCAATAACTAAACAATTTCAATCATTTTTTCACCATCTGTTAATTATGCAAAATACAGAATTTTACACACAAATCACTTTCCTCCTTTTGTATGCCGTGCTTCCTGCTCTGCCTAGTATGCCCGACTTCTTAAGGATATCGTGACGGCCCGTCGGATTTTTCTCTGGCGAAAAGGGGCGCGAAGCTTTATAGTGCATATGAAAAGCTCGTACATAAAGGAGGAAGACGATGATGACCAACTGGACGTCTTATTTTCGCGAGCAGCTCCCGGAAATCGTGGCCGAGCTGCGCACCTACGTGGAGATGGAAAGCCCGACCCACAACAAGCAGGCGGTCGATCGGCTCGGCCTGCTGATCGCCGAGCGTTTCCGCGAGCTGGGCTGCCGGATCGAGCGTCTGCCGCAGGAAACGTACGGCGACCAACTCCGCATCGAATACGGCGAGGGCGACGAGCAAATTCTCGTGCTGGGACATTTTGACACGGTGAAGGAAATCGGCACGCTTGCGAAGGAGCCGTGGCGGGAGGAAGACGGCCGCCTGTACGGACCGGGCACGTACGACATGAAAGCCGGGATCGTTTTCGCCTACTTCGCCCTGCGCGCGATCATCTCGCACAAGCTCCCGCTCCGGAAAAAGCTGGTCTTTTTCTGGAATACGGACGAGGAGATCGGCAGTGTCTCCTCCGAGCAACTGATTAGACAGGAAGCGGCGCGAAGCAAATACACGCTGGTGCTGGAACCGGCAGCCGGAGACGGTTCCTTGAAAACGAGCCGCAAAGGCGGCGGGGAATTTTTCCTGACCGCAACCGGACGCGCTGCTCATGCTGGCAACGATCACGCCCTTGGGGTGAATGCCATCGAGGAGTTGGCCCATCACGTCCTGGCGATTCAGTCGTTTACAGACTACGCCAAAGGAACGACCCTGTCTGTCGGCACGATCAAGGGAGGCAGCGTCTCCAACGTCGTTCCGGACTGGGCGACGGCGGACATCGACGTCCGCGTTCAAAGCCACGACGAAGCCGAGCGGATTACCCGGCTGATGAACGAGCTCTCCCCTGTGCTCGCTGGCGCAGAGCTAAAACTTGCGGGCGGCATTGCCAAGCCGCCGATGGAGCGGACCGACGGTACCGCGAAGCTGTTTTCGCTTGCCCAGGAGCAAGCGCGCCTGGAAGGCTTCGAGCTGACGGAGTGCGGTGTCGGCGGAACCAGTGACGGCAATTTTGCCGCAGATGCCGGATGTCCGACACTCGACGGACTCGGCCCTGTCGGTGACGGCGCCCACGCCTCCCACGAGCACGTCGTCGTCGATGCCATCCCCGGCCGCATGGCAGTTTTGCTCCGCCTGTTGACCACCCTGTAAAAAAGCTTTTCTCCCGCTTGATCGCCGAGGAATCGCTGGCGTTTTTTCATGAAATACTTTCAACTGACCAAACATATATATTCCCTAGCCTCGGAAAAGAAAGGAAGGGTACGTATGGAAAACGCTGCACCATTGCCAAGCAATCCCGTCGGGTTTTGGCGGCGTCTCGGAGCGTCCCTGCTGGACGGACTGATTATCGGTGTGCCTCTGGCTATCATCAGCTATTGGATTACAGGCCAAACGGAAGGAAATCTCGCGACCAATCTGATCTCCACGCTATACAGCCTGCTCGTTCCGGTATTTTGGTCCGGCTATACGGTAGGCAAAAGAATTGTCGGCGTGCGCATCGCCCGCGTGGACGGCGAGTCTGTCGGGATCGGCACGATGCTGCTGCGCGTGCTCGTCGGCATGATGCTCGTCTATGGCATTACGTTCGGGCTGGGAGCCCTAGTGAGCCTCATCATGGTCTGTGTGCGCAAAGACAAGCGCGCGATTCACGACCTGATCGCCGGTACGTATGTGACTTCTGATCGTCCCTAGCAGATGATTGCCTGTTTTCAGCAGAAAAGCGCCACTAGGATTGCGGAAAATTCCGCGCCAGGCGACTGCTTGCCAGCCGAAAACCGGATGCCGGATGCTGTGTTTGCCGCATCGGCAAAAGCCTCGTTGCGGACACGGCGTTTTGCTCGGCCGCTCCATTTTTTTCGCACGCCAAAAAGCCATCTGCGCCGTTTTGTTGCAGATGGCTTTTTCCTGTTCACCGTTTTCGTTTATCCGCGAATCGCTGAAATCGCTTTTGCGCGATCAGGCTGGTTGAACACCGCGCTGCCTGCGACGAGTACAGTCGCTCCCGCCTCTTCGCACAGGCGCGCTGTTTCGGCATTGACGCCGCCGTCGATCTCGATCTCGACATGGTCCAGCCCGCGCTCGTTCAGCAGGTCGCGCAGCGCCTTGATTTTCGGCACGACGTTGTGGATGAATTTTTGCCCGCCAAAACCAGGGTTGACGGTCATCAAAAGCACCATGTCCAGATCAGGCAGCACAGGCTCGATAGTCGCAATCGGGGTGGCCGGATTGAGCACAACGCCAGCCTTCACGCCTTGTTCTTTAATCAGGTAGAGCGTTCTGTGCAGGTGGCGGCACGCTTCCTGATGAACCGTGATCCAGTCCGCACCGCTTTTGGCAAACTGCAGGATGTAGCGGTCCGGCTCTTCAATCATCAGATGCACGTCCAGCGGCAGCTTGGTCACGGGACGGATTGCCTCGACGATCAATGGCCCGATCGTGATGTTCGGCACAAAATGTCCATCCATCACATCCACGTGAATCCAGTCTGCTCCCCCGCGCTCAACATCGAGAATCTCCTCGCCCAGACGGGCAAAATCCGCTGACAGGATAGAAGGTGCGATTTTTACCATGGTTTGTTCCTCCGTTGATATTCTTTCAGCTCTTCGCGGAACTGTTTGTAGTGTTCGTAGCGATCCTCGCTCAGCTCGCCTGCCGCCAGCGCCGCCTGGACGGCACATGACGGCTCGCTTACGTGCAGACAGCCGCGGAATTTGCAATCCGCGCTGAGGGCAGCAAAGTCACGGAACGACTCGGCCAGATCCAGCTCGGTAAAGTCGATGAACTCCAGCGAACTGAAGCCTGGCGTGTCGGCCACATAGCCGCCGCCTGGAAGCGGGATCAGCTCGACGTGACGGGTTGTATGCTTGCCGCGTCCCAGCTTTTGGCTGACATCGCCTGTCTGCAGGCTGACGCCAGGGAACAGCGTGTTAATCAGCGATGATTTTCCCACTCCTGACTGCCCGGCGAAAACGGTAATCCGGTCGTGCAAAATGGAGCGCACTTCCTCTAGGCCGCGCTCGTCTACCGTCGAGGTCGGAATCACCTGATAGCCGATGGCCTCGTATTGGCGCACGATGGCGTCCACTTCTTCCTGCGACACCTGATCGGCTTTGGACAGCACAATGACGGAATCGATCCCGACGTGCTCGGTATGAGCCAAAAACTTGTCCAAAAGCAGCGAGCTAAACATCGGCTTGTACATGGAAAAGACGAGAACAGCCTGATCTACATTGGAAATGGGCGGGCGGACCAGCTCATTGGTCCTTTCGCCCACCTCCATGACATAGCCTTCTTCTTCATTGATCGCATCGTAGACGACCCAGTCGCCCACGAGCGGGTTCACCTTGGCGTCTTTTTTCTTGAACAGCCCTCTTGCACGGCAACTGTAGATGCGCCCCTCATCGGCTACATAGTAAAAGCCGCTCAGCGCTTTCACAATCCGTCCTTCTGGCATTCATGTCCCTCCACTATCCTACGGCAAGCTGTTATACGAGATCGGAATGGTTTGATAATCCCTGAATTCGGTGTCGTTCTGCCTTTTGACTGTTGCTCGGACAACTGCGTCTTTTTGCGGCGAGAGAACGACCGGCACGTCGTATTCTTTGTTTTCCGCGATTGTTTCTTGCTGGAATACTTTTGCTTCGCCGCGCGCGTCTGTCACTTCGATCTTGACTTCCACGGTCTCGCCCGGTACGACTTCCACGTACACCGTCGCTACAGCAGACTTGGCATCCTGCGGATACTGCCCGTTGCTGACTGTCAGCGGAACGGCTACGCCTTTTTGGACCTGCATGCCCGGGTCGTACGGATGCGTACTCAGCACTTCGCCCGCCTTGTCGGTGGTGTACGTTGGCACTTCCTTGATTTCTCCGACACCAAGCCCTTTTTTGAACAGTTCCACTTGGGCCGCTTCCACCGATTTTCCCCGCACATCCGGCATGCGGACAAACGCTTTGCCTTTGCTGATCGTCACCTTCACACTCGTCTTGCCCGGATACACCTTTTCATTCGCTTCCGGCGACTGCTTGATGACGGTTCCCACTTCGGCCTTGTCGTCCTCTTCCTCGACGAACGTGACCATTTCCAGCTTGAAGCCGTTCTTTTTCAACGTTTCCTCCGCCGTTGCCCGCGGCAGCGTGACCAGATTCGGCATGTCGATCAGTTCCTGGCCTTTGCTGACGTACAAGGTGACGACGGCCTTTTCCTTCAGCCTCATCGGCGGTGCCGGGTCCTGACGGATGACCATGCCTTTTTCGATCGTATCGCTTGCTTCTTCTACAATCTGCGGTACGAGATTTTTTTCCTTGATTTTGTCCTCGGCGAGTTCCACTTGGATTCCTTCCACATACGGAACAGGCACCTCAGGAATGGAAGGGAACACGTTCAACAAGAAGTTGAAACCGAAGAACGCAAGCACGAAAAACAGTCCAATGCCACCGACCCAGAAAAGAGCCTTGACCCACCATTTTTTCGGCGGCTTATCATCCTCGTCTTCTTCGGACGGCTCATGGCGGCTGCGCTGTCCGACTCCTGTTCGGCCGCTCGTGTGCCCTTCCATCATCTCCGGTGTAATAATCGGAACGACGCGCGTCATCTCCTCATCCACCGGGAAGGTTAGCTTTTCTTCGTTCAACCGTTCCGGAAACAGGCACGTCTCCAAATCTTCAAGCATTTCCCGCGCGGATGCGTACCTAAGAAACGGATCTTTGACCAGCGCCTTCAAGATGACGTTTTCCACGCTTTGCGGAATGTTCGGGTTTACCTGACGCGGCTCGGGCAACGGCTCCTGCAAATGCTTGAGCGCCACCGATATCGGCGAATCGCCGGAAAACGGCAGCTCCCCGGTCACCATCTCATACAGCACGATCCCGAGCGAGTAAATATCGGACTTTTCTCCCGTAATCCCGCCACGCGCCTGTTCCGGCGAAAAATAATGGACAGAGCCAAGCATGGCGTTCGTATGGGTAATCGTAGCAGAAGTAACGGCGCGCGCGATACCGAAGTCCGTCACCTTCACTCTGCCATTTTTTCCGATCATGATATTGTGCGGCTTGATGTCTCTGTGAATGATCTGGTTTTGATGCGCGTGATCGAGTGCATCGCAAATTTGCTCGGCGATGCGCACTGCCTCCTCTACGGGCAATGCCCCACGCTGGATAATGACTTCCTTGAGCGTGCAGCCTTCTATGTACTCCATCACCATGTAGTGCGTGTCGCCTTCCTGGCCTACATCGTACACCCCGACCACATTGGGGTGAGACAAGCTTGCCACCGCCTGCGCTTCACGCCGAAACCGATTGACAAAGTCTTCGTCCGTACCAAACTGCGAGCGCAGCACTTTGACGGCCACCGGACGATTCAGGATCAAATCCCTGGCTTTGTATACGATCGCCATACCGCCTCCGCCGACGCGGGATTCCAATTGATACCGTCCTCCCAGTCGTTGACCTTCCATCTCTCTCACCCCTCTTTCTGACCGACATCAAGCTTTTTTTGGACAGCAACCAGCGTAATGTTGTCTTCCCCACCGGCATCCAGCGCTTCCTGCACCAGACCGTCCACTTTTGCTTGCAGCGATATCTGTTTCTGTAACCAATTTTCCAGAGAGGCATGGCCTACCTTGTTCGTGAGACCATCCGAGCAGATGAGGACGACATCGCCCTCCGACCACTCGAACTGTCCCAAATCAATCAACACATCCGGCTCCGTGCCGAGCGAACGCATAATCACGTTTCGATGCGGATGGACCGATGCTTCTTCCTCGGTGATTTGTCCGCTTTTCAAGAGTTCGTTCACCAGAGAATGGTCCTCTGTCTTCATCACCAGCCCGTCTGCATTGTAAAAATACAGACGGCTGTCGCCAATATGGGCGGTGATAACGGAAGATTCTCCCAACAGCGCCGCCACAACGGTCGTCCCCATTCCGCTGCACTCTGGATGGTTCACAGCGTAATCGTAGACTTCCCTGTTGGCAAGCAGAACGGCATTCATCAGTTGCTCGCGCGCGTCTTCTGCGTCGAGTTGCCCATCCAGGTGGCGCAGTTCTTTTACTATTCGCTCAACAGCAAGGCGGCTGGCAATGTCCCCAGCCTGATGGCCGCCCATACCGTCTGCAACAATGGCCAGCACGCGTCCGTTCAGATCGGCAACACAGGCATAGTAGTCCTCATTGATCTGACGGACGCGGCCAACATGGGATTTCATCGCGATTTCCATGGCTTCACCCCACGGTTTCTTTAGCGTGTTGTGCCCTCAGTTGACCGCAGGCAGCGGCGATATCACTGCCTTGTTCACGTCTGATGGTCACATTGATTCCCTTTTCCTCCAAAATGCGTTTGAACTGAAAAATTTCGTTGCGTGGTGTACGCACGTAATCGCGCTCGGGCACGTAGTTGACCGGAATCAGATTGACGTGGCAGAGCATGTCTCCGATCAGGTCGGCCAGTTCCTCGGCGTGCTCGGGCTGATCGTTTTTCCCGCCGAACAGACCGTACTCAAAGCTGATCCGGCGACCTGTCTTGTTAATATAATGACGACACGCTTCCATCAGCTTGTCAAGCGGAAAGCCGCGGTTGATCGGCATCAGCTTGCTGCGCAGCTCCGTATTGGGCGCGTGCAGGGAAATCGCCAGGTTCACTTGTCCGCCGCGCTCGGCAAACTCGTAAATTTTCGGCACGATTCCGCTGGTGGAGACGGTAATATGACGGGCGCCGATGTTCAGTCCCCGGTTGTCGTTGATGATCGACAAAAAGGCCATCAGACTCTCGAAGTTTTCAAACGGCTCGCCAATCCCCATCACCACGACGTGGCTGACGCGCTCGCCCTCTGCATCGAGCTTGCGCTGGGCCATCAGCACCTGGGAAACGATCTCGCCCGCATCGAGGTTGCGCTTCAATCCGCCGAGCGTGGAGGCGCAAAACGTGCAGCCGATCCGGCAGCCGACCTGCGTCGTCACACAGATGCTGTTTCCGTAGCTGTGGCGCATGATGACCGTTTCGATGGCGTGACCATCCACGAGCTGGAACAAAAACTTGATCGTTCCGTCCGTCGATTGCTGATGCGTAATTTCTTTCAAAGAATCCAGGCGGAACGTCTCGGCGAGCTTTTGCCGCAGGTCTTTGGAAAGATTGCTCATCTCATCAAAGGAAGTCACACGCTTTACGTACAGCCAGTCAAAAATTTGCTGGGCGCGAAAAGCTTTGTCACCTGCGCTGATGAGCCATTCTTTCAGTTCGTCTTGAGTCAAGCTGTAAATAAGCGGCTTTTCGCCTGTAAATGTCGTGAATGGCATTTCTTTTCCACATCCTCAAAATCATTGCTTGCACAAATCGTCATTCTATCATTGTACCTCGCCTCGCGTCGCGCTTCAAACGGTTTTGGCATCCATTTCAGAAATGCATCCCTTTTCCTAGTGTAAACCAATCTGCAGAAGCGCAAACAAAGGCAAAGGAGTGGCATTTTTCGCAGTTGGCGCGCCACCCCTCTCTTGCTATCTTTTTCGTTTCAGACGCGCGATAAAGAAGCCATCACTCTCAAAATGATGCGGCAAAATCTGCACGCATGCCCCTGTCTCGTCCACATGCGCCCGAGCGGCCTCTGGCAAGTCGTGCGCAAGCGTCTCGTCCAGGACAAACTCCGGGTGCTCCTTGACGAAGCGCTGGACGATCTTCTGATTTTCCTCCGGCTCAATCGTGCACGTGCTGTACACGAGAACGCCATCTGCCGCAAGCATCGGCGCCAGCGCCTTGAGCAGTTCGTACTGCAACTGGGCAATCGCGCGAACATCCTCTGGCGTTTTGTTCCATTTCAAGTCTGGCTTGCGCCGGATGACGCCGAAGCCCGAGCACGGCGCGTCGAGCAAAATCCGGTCGAACGTCCCCAAGCCTCTGTCTGGCAAATCGAGCGCATCGCTCGTGATCGGCTCGATGATGGAGATGCCGAGCCTCTTTGCCGTTTGCGCAATCAGGTCGCGCTTGTGCGGGTGAAGGTCGCACGCGACGATGTGCCCGCGATTTTCCATCAGCTCCGCGATATGCGTCGTTTTCCCGCCGGGAGCCGCGCAGGCGTCGAGGACGCGCATGCCTGGCTTGGCGGCAAGCGCAGGCGCTACCAGCATGGAACTTTCGTCTTGAATCGTAAAGTAGCCTTCGCGAAACAGGCGCGAGCCGGCCGCGTGCCCACCCTCTACCAAAATCGCTTGCGGGCTGAGCGCCGACTGCCTCGCCGCCGTTTCTTCTGCCGCGAGCTTGTCCAGCAATTCGCTCGCGCTTGTTTTCAGCGAATTGACGCGAATGGAGCTGTGCGGATGGCGGTTGTTGGCTTCGCAGATCGCGATCGTCGTCGCTTCGCCGTACACCGTAAGCCATTGCCGAACGAGCCATTCCGGATGGGAATGCTCTACTGCGATCTGCGTGGCGCGGTCACCTTTTGGCAGACGCTCCCACACATCCGGCTGGCGCAAGACGTTGCGCAGGACGCCGTTGACCATCGAAGCAATCCCTTGGTGACCTCGGCGCTTCGCCATTTCCACCGCCTCGTGAACGGCTGCGCGCTCAGGGATACGGTCCAGAAAGCGGATTTGGTACAGGCTGAGCCGCAGCAGGTTGCGCACCCACGTCTGCAGCTTTTTGTTCCCGACAAAGTGGGACAGGACGTGATCGAGCGTGAGCTTCCGCTGGATCGTGCCGTACACCAGTTCTGTCACCAGCCCCGTATCTGCCGCGCTGAGCTGCGCGCGGTCCAGAACGCCTCGCAACTCCAGATTGCTGTACGATTTGTGTTCCTCGACTCTGTTCAATACATCTAGCGCAATATCACGCGCTCCCTTTTTTGCCACGGGCTATTCTCCTACCTTCGTGCCGATTTCGATGCTGCTGCCCGCTCCGCGCAAAAAGTCGAGAGCGCTCATCCGTTTTTTGCCTTCCGGCTGCAATTCGGTTATTTTGACCGCCCCGCTGCCGCACGCGACGACCAGGCCGTCTTCCTCGCGGGCGATAATCGTTCCCGGCGCTTTTTTGCTGCCAGCTTCGGGCCATTTTTCCACCCACCACAGCTTCCACACTTTGCCTTCGTATGTCGTGAAGGCGACAGGCCATGGGTTCAGTCCGCGTACCTGGTTGTAGATTTGCGCGGCGGATTTCGTCCAGTCAATTTTTTCGTCAGCCCGCTTGATATTCGGCGCAAATGTCGCAGCCGAGTGATCTTGCGCTTCCGGCTGAATCTCCCCTGCCAGCAGCCGAGGCACCGTCTCAAGCAAAAGCCGGGAGCCAGCGACCGCCAGCTTGTCATGCAAAAGTCCGACCGTGTCGCGTTCCTCGATCGGCACGACGACTTTGGACAGCATGTCCCCTGCGTCCAGCGCCTCTACCATGTACATGATCGTCACGCCCGATTCGGCTTCCCCGTCGACGATTGCTTTGTGGATCGGCGCACCGCCGCGATATTTCGGCAAAAGCGAGGCGTGCACATTGATGCAGCCAAACGGCGGCGCATCCAAGAGCCGCTTGGGCAAAATTTGCCCGTAAGCCGCCGTCACGATCAGGTCAGGAGACAGCGCCAGCACTTCTTCCAGCGCTTCTTCTGCCTTGATTTTTTCCGGCTGCAAAACAGCAAGTCCATGACGCAAAGCCGCCTCCTTGACGGGGGGCGGCGTCAACACTTGCTTGCGTCCTACGGGACGATCCGGTTGTGTCACGACTCCAATCACGTTATAGCCTGCTTCGATGAGCGCGTCGAGGCTCGAAACCGCGAAGTCAGGCGTACCCATAAACAGGATGCGAGCATCTTTCAAATCGGTTATTCCCCTTCCTCTTCCGGGTTCACCTGATAGACCTTGTCGGCTACGTCGATGAACAGCACGCCATTCAGGTGATCGATTTCATGCTGGGCGCAGCGGGACAACAGGTCTTCGGCCTCCAGCTCGATTTCGTTGCCAAAGCGATCCTGTCCGCGCAGCTTGATCCATTGGTGGCGGCGAACATCTCCGCGCAGCCCCGGGATGCTCAGGCAGCCTTCCGGATAGTCAAACTGCTCGCCTTTGTGGTCGACGATTTCCGGGTTGACGATTTCGATCAGCCCGTCGCCGCAATCCATGACAATCACGCGCTTGGAGATGCCTACCTGCGGTGCAGCCAAGCCTACGCCCTCTGCATCGTACATCGTGTCAGCCATATCGTCCAACAGCTTGTGCAGGTTGGAGTTGAACTTGGTCACCTTCATTGCCTTTTCACGCAAAATCGGATCTGGATGTTTTACAATTGTGCGAATTGCCATGTGAATCATATCCTCCCTAAAGCAGCACGTACGGATCGACGTCAATCGTCATCAATACTTTCTGCTGTTTGTTCCACTCTTCAAATGCCGCCGTCGCCTGGGCAAGCAGGTCAGACAGTTGCGGTTCATCCCGATATTTTAGCATGATCTGAAAGCGAAATCTATCCTTCACGCGCGCAATAGGCGATGCGACTGGCCCGAGCACGATTGTCGTCTGGGCGAGCCGCGACCGCAAAAAGTCCGCCATCGTATGCGCGCCGCGAATGACGACAGGCACATCTTCGTGGCTGAACGTGATGAGCACCAGCCGGAAATACGGCGGATACCCTGTGCGCCTGCGTTGCAGCATTTCATCCCGGTAGAATGCCGGATAGTCGTGCCGCGTGGCGTGAACGATGCTGTAGTGCTCGGGCGTGTACGTCTGGATGACGACATCTCCCGCCAGCTCATGCCGCCCCGCGCGTCCTCCGACCTGCGTGAGCAGTTGGAACGTCTTTTCCGCCGCGCGAAAATCAGGCAAATGCAGCGAGCTGTCCGCTGCGATAATGCCCGCCAGCGTCACTCGCGGAAAATCGAGCCCTTTGGCGATCATTTGCGTCCCGAGCAGCACGTCGCCCTGCCCGTTGCGGAATTTGTTCAGCAACTCTTCATGCGCGCCTTTGCGCGACGTCGTATCCACGTCCATCCGGATCACGCGGATGCCGGGAAACAGCTTCGCCAGCTCCGCCTCCACCTTTTGCGTCCCCGTGCCGAAAAAGCGGATATGCTCGCTCTGGCATTCCGGGCAGTGCGCAGGCTGGGCGATCGTGTAGCCGCAGTAATGGCAGCGCGCCGTATGGTTCGTTTTATGGTAGGTCAACGAAATGTCGCAATGAATGCAGCGCATCGTATAGCCGCACGAACGGCACATGACAAACGTGGAAAAGCCGCGCCGATTCAGGAAAATGACCATCTGCTCGCCTTTTTGCAGCCGATCGGCAATCATTTCGTGCAGCTTGCGGCTGAACATGGAGCGATTTTCCGCATGCAGCTCCTCGCGCATATCGACGACGTGCACCTGCGGCATCGGGCGATTGCCTACCCGTTCGGGCATTTCCAGCAACTCGTATCTGCCGCGCGTAGCCAAGGCGTACGTCTCCAAGGCGGGCGTCGCGCTCCCCATCAGCAGGACGGCGTCGTTTCTTTTCGCTCGCCAGAGGGCGACTTCCCGCGCGTGATATCGCGGCGTCTCTTCTTGCTTGTAGGAGCTTTCATGCTCTTCGTCGATCACGATCAAGCCGACATTGCGAAAAGGAGCGAAAATAGCCGAGCGCGCCCCGACTACGACTTTTACCTGGTTGCGAATAATTTTGCGCCACTCGTCGTAGCGCTCTCCCTGCGACAAGGCGCTGTGCAGGACGGCGACATCGGCGCCAAACCGCGCCTTGAACCGCTCCACCATTTGCGGCGTCAAAGAAATTTCCGGCACGAGAAAAATCGCCTCGCGCCCTTTTGCCAGCGTCTGTTCGATCGCTTCCAGATACACTTCTGTCTTGCCGCTGCCTGTTACGCCATGCAGCAAGTACGAGGCGTACGTGCCCATTTTTATAGATTGCAAAATTGGTGCCAAAACATGTTGCTGAAGCGGGGTAAAGTCAGGCTTCGGCTTGTCGGAAAAGCGGCGATTGGCATACGGATCGCGGTACACTTCCACCTGCTCGATGGCGACGAATCCTTTTTTTTCCAGACTCTTCAGCGACGCACGGCTGATTCCGTACTCCGCCTGCAGCATCTGGGTGGACAAAGACTGGCCTTCATGCATCTGGAACAGTTCGAGCGCCCTTTTCATCTGCTCTGCCCGCGCTGGCAAGGACCGGATTGCTTCTGCCAGCTCAGGCCCGCTCAACAGGCTGCGCACAAACGATTGCTGCTTGCGCGTAATCCGGTCGGTGACCTGGTATTCCGTCGCCAACAAGCCGCTCGATATCCAGCCCGGCACGAGCAAGTACTCGTCGGGAAACTGCTTTTCCACCTCTGCGAGCGGCATTTGCCGTTTGCGCGCCAGTTCCCACAATAGCCCCGAGTTGCCGCACGCTTCTGCCTCCAGCGCTTCTGTCGCGACCAGCCATTTTTCCGACTTGCCTTTCAAGACGGCCGGAATCATCGCCTGGACGGCTGTCACCCACGGGCACAAGTATTGGCGGGACATCCACTCGCCAAGCTCCAGCAACTCTGGCGTGAGCGGAGGCGTATCGTCCAGCACCTGCTCGACGTCCTTCAAGCGCGCCGACGCGATTTCCCCCTCCGCCTGCTCCACGATCCCGATCACGTAGCCTTGCAGCTTGCGCGGGCCAAACGGGACGATGACCCTGCTGCCCACGCGGATCAACGGGCTTAGCCAGGACGGTACCTTGTAGTCAAACGGGCGATTCGTTCGATTGACCGGTACGTCCACAATCACCTGGGCGATCATGACAGTTCAGACAGCGGCTTTTGCTGCAGCTTCAACAGCACGGCATCAAACAGCTTGTCGGCCACAGCCCGCTTGCTCAGTTTTTCCAGCGCCAATTGCTCGCCGTCCCGCGTCAAAAGAGTGACGATGTTCGTATCGCTGCCCATCCCTGCGCCTTCCAGGAGGACGTTGTTGGCTACGATCATATCGAGGTTTTTGCGTTCCAGCTTCGACTGCGCATGCAGCAGCACATCTTGCGTCTCGGCAGCAAACCCGACGACAAACTGCTTCGTTTTGCGCTCGCCGATTGTTTTTAAAATATCAGGCGCTTTGTCCAGCTCCAGCACGAAGGGGCCGTCGCCTTTTTTCATTTTATGCGCCTGCACTGTTTTCGGCCGATAGTCGGACACAGCAGCCGACTTCACGACGATATCGCTCTGTGGCAAATGCTCCATGACGGCGTCGAACATCTCCTGTACTGATTCGACGGCGACGAACGCGACGCCCTCTGGCCGCGGCAGCGCGGTCGGGCCGCTAATCAACGTCACGCGCGCCCCTCTGTCACGCGCTGCCTCCGCAATAGCGTAGCCCATTTTGCCCGATGCGTGGTTGGTGATATAGCGAACCGGATCGATTTTTTCCCGGGTCGGTCCGGCTGTGACGAGCACGTGCTTGTCCAGCAAGTCTTGCTTCGCTGCTGCTTGCGTGTCTCGTGCAGCTTGTTGCCTAAACCAGCTCTGCACCGCTTCGACGATTTCCTCCGGCTCGGCCAGACGCCCTTTGCCAACCCAGCCACATGCGAGCAGCCCGACCCCCGGCTCCACAAACCGATAGCCAAACGACGCCAGCTTTTCCATATTGGCCGCAACCGCCGGATGCTCGTACATGTTCACGTTCATCGCAGGCGCGATCATCACCGGAGCTTTCGTCGCAAGCAACGTCGTCGTCAGCATGTCGTCCGCGATGCCGTTTGCGATTTTGCCGATGACATTGGCCGTCGCGGGAGCAATCAGCACAAGATCGGCCTTGTCCGCCAGGTCGATGTGGCTGATGACGTGCGGGTCTGGCTCCGAAAATGTATCCGTGTAGACAGGCTGATGAGACAATGCCTGGAACGTCACTGGCTGAACGAATTTCATCGCATTTTCCGTCAGGATGACATGCACCTGTGCGCCGGCCTGCGTCAGCTTGCTTGTGAGCGCAGCCGCCTTGTAGGCCGCAATCCCGCCACAGACGCCGAGCACAATTCGTTTTTCTGCGAGCGAATCCATCTGTAACTCCCCTTTCTTCCCTATCCGAAAAAAACAACCTGCATACAGGTTGTTTTTTCAAAGCAAGCTCTTATTTACGTCCGTCCAAAAACTCGTGCACCAGCTCGTCGGAGATAAACTCTTCCAGCGCGACGCCTACAAACTTTTTGGATTTTGGTTTGACTACCTGCATTTCGCTGTTTTCACGCAATTGGCGGGCGCGCTTGGAAGCTACGGTCACCAGGATGTACTTGCTTTCCGCTTTTGCGGTCAATTCGTCGATAGATGGATACAACATAAAACTATTCAACCTCCTTCAACCATTTGCGATATTTGTGAACCTGACGATCTTTTTTCAGGTGCTCGGCTGTAATAATCGCCTGAATGCGATCGCAGGCTGATTCGATCACATCGTTGACCACTACGTAATCGTAATGATCCATCAGCTCGATTTCGGCGCGGGCGACTTCCATCCGCTTGCGGATCACATCCTCCGTCTCCGTTCCCCGTCCCACGATCCGGTTTTCCAGCTCGTTCAGATCAGGCGGGGCCAGGAACAGGAACGTCCCTTGCGGAAATCGCTGTTTTACTTGCAGCGCACCCTGGACTTCGATCTCCAGGATCACGTCGCGCCCTTCGTTCAGCATTTCATCCACAAACTGGCGGGGCGTGCCGTAGAAGTTTCCTACGTATTCTGCCCATTCCAGAAGAGCGTCCTGCTCAATCATTTGCTGGAACTCTTCCTTTGTCTTGAAAAAGTAATTAACTCCTTCCACCTCGCCCGGGCGCGGAGAACGTGTGGTAGCCGATACGGAATACACCAGCTCGGGCATTCTTTCCCGAAGGGCCTTGCATACCGTGCCTTTCCCCACTCCCGCAGGTCCGGAGAGAATCAAAAGGAGACCGCGATCAACCATGCTCATTGTTTACACTCCTACTTTATTCGTCCGATTCGTCGTCCTTCGTCGAGAGGCGCTGCGCCACTGTTTCCGGCTGTACCGCTGACAAGATGACGTGATCGCTATCTGTAATAATCACAGCACGCGTCCGGCGTCCATAGGTAGCGTCGACGAGCATGTTGCGATCGCGCGCTTCCTGAATGATCCGTTTGATCGGAGCAGATTCCGGACTTACAATGGAAATAATGCGGTTGGCATTCACAATATTGCCAAATCCGATATTGATTAGCTTGATTGCCATAACGGCCCAGCCCATCCTTTCATGCTACTCGACGTTCTGTACTTGCTCTCTCATTTTCTCCAGTTCCGTCTTGATTTCCACAGCGAGGTGGGAAATGGGCAAATAATTCGCCTTGGAAGCGATAGTATTGGCTTCCCGGTTCATTTCCTGGAGCAAAAAATCCAGCTTTCGCCCGATCGCTTCGCTTGCTTCCAACTGTTTGGCAAACTGGAGACAATGGCTTTCCAGGCGGGTAATCTCCTCACTGATATCGCTCTTGTCAGCGAAAAAAGCAACCTCCTGAGCCACGCGCGCAAGGTCCAATTCAAAAGGAGCCTGGCTGGCCCATTCGTTCAATCGCTGGCGAAGACGGGTCTGGTACTCCTCGATTCCCACAGGAGCCAATTGCTGAAGCTCTTTGACCCACGCTTCAATCTGTTCGAGCCGTCCGGATAAATCAGCGTACAGTTGCTTGCCCTCCGCCTCTTTCATGGAGAGCAAATCGATCGCTGCAGCCTTGACCTGATCCAGCAGCCATTCGGCCGCTTCGTCGCTGTCTTCTGTCATTTCTTTTGTATGTAACACGCCAGGGAAGAGCAAAAGCTCCTTGACGCCAAGCGGCTCCTGCAACGAAAAGCGCTCAGCCATCGTGCGCGACAGCGAGACGAGCTGCCCGGCCACCTGCCAGTCGATCTCGACAGCGGAAGCCGTCTGACTTTTCCCGTCCATCGCAATGGTCACATCGACACGACCTCTGCGGACGTACCGGCTCACCAGCTTGCGCACCTGGTCCTCCAGCATGCTCCAAGCTTTTGGCAGGCGTACCTGTATCTCGGAATACCGATGATTGACGGCGCGAATCTCCACCGTCAACCGCACAGCGCCCCTGCTATCCTCTTTCCGTCCATAACCTGTCATGCTCCGAACCATCGTTTTCACTTCCACAGACGCAAAATCGTTAATTTATTATAGGAGACAACTCTTGGCAGTGTCAACCGAAGCCGCAGGGCGACAACAAGATTCCTCCCTCCCCCGCTTTGTGCTACACTGTGACTGGCAACCATTTCTGGCATCTTTTTTTACGTTCCAGGCATTTTTAACGATTGAGGTGAGTGATTGTGGCATTTGATGGCGTAGTAACCCGTGCCGTCGCGCGGGAGTTACATAAATGTGTCGGCGGTCGCATCTCCAAGATTCACCAGCCGCACCACAGCGATATTGTCATGCAAGTACGCACGCCGGGAGAAACAGTCAAGCTCTTGCTGTCTGCCAATCCGACGTACCCCCGGATTCACCTTACGACCGAAGAGTTTACGAATCCGCTGGAAGCTCCGATGTTTTGCATGCTGCTGCGCAAGCATTGTGAAGGCGGGCTGATCGAATCGATCGAACAGATCGGCATGGAGCGGATCATCCACATGGATATCCGCACCCGCGACGAGCTGGGAGACACGGCGCTCCGCCGCATTATCATGGAAATCATGGGCAAGCACAGCAACATTATTCTCGTCGATCCGGCAACGGGAACGATTCTCGACAGTGCCATGCACGTGACGCTGGCGATCAGCCAATACAGGCAAGTCACCCCTGGACGTCCGTACGTCTCCCCGCCGAGCCAGGACAAACACGATCCGCTCACCGTCACCGAGCAGGCGTTCATTTCCTCCATCGATTGGAACAGCGGGCGGCTGGACAAGCAAATCGTCGACCGCTACATGGGCATCAGCCCGCTTTTGGCAAAAGAAATCGTCCACCGGGCAAAGCTGGCCAATCGCGACACGCTGTGGCAAGCTTTTTCCTCGGTCATGGAAGCGGTCAAGGCGCACAACTACGCGCCTGCGATTGTGGAACGCCCCGACAAAGCGTATTTTCACGTCGTCGAGCTGACGCACCTGACCGATGGCGGCGATGGCACCGCCACGCCGTACCCTTCCGTGCAAGCCTGCCTGCAGGCATTTTACGAGGGCAAAGCTCTGCGCGATACGGTCAAGCAACGCGCCCACGACCTGATTCGCTTCGTCACCGCCGAGCGCAACAAAAACGAAAAGAAGATCGAGAAACTGGAGCAAACGCTACAGGAGGCGCACGACGCCGATTTGTTCCGTCTGTACGGCGAGCTGATTACCGCCAACATGCATCAGATGAAGCGCGGCGACACCGAACTGGTCACCGTCAACTGGTACGACGAGGCTGGCAGCACCATCACCATCCCGCTCGACCCGTTGAAGACTCCTTCGGAAAATTTGCAGGCCTATTACAAACGGTACAACAAAGCGAAAAACAGCCTGCAAATCGTCAGCGAGCAGATCGAGCAAGCCAAAGCGGAAATTCTTTACCTGGACGGCCTTTTGGTCCAACTCGGCCACGCCAGCCTGAAGGAAGCGGAAGAAATTCGCGAAGAGCTGGTCGAGCAAGGCTACATGCGCAACCGGAAAAAGCGCGGACCGCGCAAGAAAAAGGATACGCGCCCCGAGCTGGAACGGTACGTCTCGTCAGACGGCACCGAAATTTTGGTCGGAAAAAACAACAAGCAAAACGAGTTTTTGACAAACAAGCTGGCTTTTGCGCATGAAACGTGGCTGCATACAAAAGACATTCCCGGCTCCCACGTCGTCATCCGCGCCCGCGAGTTTTCCGATCAAACCTTGCTCGAAGCCGCCAACCTGGCCGCCTATTTCAGCCGCGCCAAAGAAGGCAGCCAGATTCCTGTCGACTACACCTTGATTCGGCACGTCAAAAAGCCGAGCGGCGCCAAGCCAGGCTACGTCATTTACGAGCAGCAGCGCACGTTGTACGTCACCCCGGATGAAGCGCTCGTTCGCCGCCTGAAAGCGAACGCTTCCCCCACGCATAGCGAAACTCCCTAAGCTCATACTAAGAGCATGGATGGGTGTCCTCGTTTTTGAATCAGCCTGCCTACGCTAACGAAAACGGACGCATTGTTTCGCCGGGCGTTGGCGGTCGAAAACGTCACCTCCGGTTGCATCAAAGGCAAGCATGACCCGCTTGCTTGCCTTTCGTGCTGCTTGCTGCTCCTTATCCTGCTTCGCCCCGCAACCATAGTTTGCTTGCACGACTGACTGTTTTGGTTCGTGTTCGCCTTTTTCGTCCGCGCCGTGTCCTGCCTGGCCAGCCTTACTGATGATCGAGCTTGGTGTTTACGGCATTTGCCGTCGCAGTGGTGAAGGGCTTGTTGCACGCTCCTTTGGCAAGAAACAGGATTCCAGCCCATTTTCAATTTTGGAAGGAGGATCAGGATGAACGTCATCGGCATCATCCAGACTGATCTAAACGAGTTCAGCGTATTGTTTGAGCAGCAAAACGGCGGACAAAGCAGCGGTGGACAGAACGGCGGCGGGCAGCAATCGAGTGGCGGCGGGCAAGATTTTCAGGACAGCGACTCCATGTTCCTCAGTTTTCTTGACGAGCAGCCAACCTCCGGCGAAGGAAGCGGGCAGAGCGGGCAGAGCAGCCAAGGCGGACAGGGGCAAGGACAGCAAAGCGGTCCACAAGAATTGACCGTCCGCATTAAAGGGATTCCGGAAGGTCAAAAAGCGAACTTTTTGCAAATGTACCAAATTCTGCAGGACGCCCAAGATTCGCAATCGCTGGAGCAAAGCCTGACGATCATAAACAACGACCAGCAGGACGGCCAGGATTCGGGGCGCAGACAAAGCCAGGGCCAGGGACACGGTTCCGGCAAGCAAAACAAAACGACCCATTGAGACGAACAACGTCCTGCACGTCGTCTCGCTCCGCACCCCAAACATAGAAAAACCACCTGGAAGTCTCCAAGTGGTTTTTTCATGCTATCGGCCAATCTTTGCTTTTGCATGCTGCCAAGTCCCCGCTCTGCCGTTGACCTCATGTTTCTATAACCTGCGCTCACACAGGTGGGTGACCCTTCTGCCCTTCAGCCTTCCCATGCATCCCCAAAAGGGAGGTGGGCCTGACATCCAACGCAAATTTCCGTCTCCCGAAAAACACGTATAAGGTTAGAAACATTTACGGTCTTACGTACATCGCAGGATCTTGATATCCCTACTTTACCACACAATTCACTCTCGCTCAACGGATATTCTTCCCTTCCCCGTTCCCATTGTTGAGGCGAGCGACTTTTCCAGCATAAAACAGTTGCTGGCACGCCATCTTAAAAACGTAGCATCACTCTGGAAAAGGAAGGGATCGCATGCGTTTTCCCCAAAAACTGATGATCGTGTCACTTCTCGCGGTCGGCTCCGTCTGTGTGCCAGCCGCTGCACTTCCGTTGCCTAGCAGCGCCACGGAACAGCCTGCCGGCGAGCAAGGCGGCAAGTACGAGAACGAAGCGTTTCGCAACATCGCCGTAACGAAAACAGGACCCGGCCAATACGCCGTAAAAGGCGAAGCCCGCGTGTTCGAAGCTACCGTGCGCTTTGTCGTGACAGACGAAGGCAACACGCTGGCCGACAGCTTTGTCACAGCCAGCCAAGGGGCACCCGAATGGGGCACGTTCGCCATCAACCTGAGTCTCGACGCCGCCAAGCTGAAAGTTCCTGTCCTTACCTTGTTCGAGGAAAGCGCGGAATCCGGCCAGCGCATTCACGAGCTGAACATCCCTTTGCCGAAGTAGCGCTGTAGCGTTTTTACGTCCGTTTCATTTTGGCACGTACCAGCGATTGAAACGCAGGATGGGCGATCAAGGACGGCTGCTGCTGCTTTTCCCAGGCGAGCGCGTACTCCAGCCCGTTAAACTGGCACCGTCCCAGCCCTTCTTTCGTAACGGCATACGCCTGTCGCGGCAAGCGCCGCACGGCAGCCACCAGCGCTTCCACCTCCTGCTCGATGAGCGCTGGCTCAACCGCACGATAGATCAAGCCAATCTGCTCGGCTGTTTGCCCGGAAACTTTTTCCCCGAGCAGAGCCAGCCGTTTCGCCCATGCCGTTCCTACCAGTTGCGGCAGCAAATACGTGCCGCCAAAGTCGGTAGTCAGTCCGATCTGGACAAACGGCTCCTGCAGCACGGCATCTGTCGTGGCAATGACAAAATCGGCATGCAGCGCCAGATTGAGCCCCGCTCCGACCGCCACCCCTTCCACGACGGCAATTACCGGCTTCGGCATCTGGTGCAGCCGCGCAATAAAATCGTTAATGACCGCAAGCGCCTCATCCGCTTCGTCTTTTTCGCTTAGCGCCGTCAGCACGGTCAAATCAGCGCCGGAGCAAAAATTGCCGCCTGCTCCTCTGAGAATGAGCACTTCCACCTCCGGATCATCCGCCGCCTCCGCAATCGACGTTTGCAACAGCGCAAACATCTCGACCGTCATCGCGTTCAGCACGCGCGGCCGATTGAGCGTGATCGTGCAGACGCCCTCTTCTTTTTTCACCAAAAGCGGGGTTGCTTGGACTTCTTGCTCCATAGTTGTCTCTTCTCCTTTCTATACGGACGACTCCGGGATGACGCCTTGCCGCTTGAGCTTGCGCAAGCCTTCATCCGTTATGTTCAGCTTTCGCCTGAGCAACTCTGCCGTGCAGTCGGCATGCCACGGAGGAGCTTTGCGGTCGGAAGCGCCAGGGCTAGGGCTTTTCGCTGCGCCGGTCGGCTCCCGCTTGTCCAGAAAAGGAAGCGTGTAGGCAATTTCCCGCTCGGACACATAGCGAATATTCGACCAGTTTTCCATTTCCTCCACCGCCGTCAGACAGCAATCCACCTCGCTCCCCAGCTCGTTCCACTCCGCCTGTGTGCGGGATAAAAACAAGGCTTTCAGCTCCTCCCATACCTCGGGGTGCTCCGCGATCGTCCCGCGGTGATACGCCTCCCAGTCAGCCCGGCCCACCGCCCGGCAAAAGCTCAGCCAGTAGCGCTCCTCCACAGCGGCGAGCGCCACGTACTGCCCGTCGGCGGCTTCAAACACCTGATGCGCCAACAGCCCCTTTTTGCTCTGATTCGTACTCGCGGTAGCCTGGCAAGCCGTAAAAATCGCCTGCAGCCCTACCCACGCCGCGAGCAAGTCGGCGGCGGCCACGTCCAGATAGGCGCCGCGCCCGGTTCGTGCCCGCTGCACCAGCGCCGCGCAAATTTGCTCGCTTGCGTACAGACCCAGGGCGTAATCGGAGAGAGGAATGTCTGCCAGGACTGGCTTGCCGGAAGCATCGCGCAGCAGGGAGAGAAAGCCGCTGACCGCCTGAACGTTGAGATCGTGCCCGCCGAGCTGATGCATCTCCCCGCTCTGTCCGTACCCGGTGACCGAGCAGTAGATGACAGCCGGGTGAGCGGCCCACAGGCGATCGTAGTCAAGCCCGAGGTGGCGCATGACACCTGGACGGTAGCTTTCCACCACGACGTCAGCCTGTCTGGCGAGAGCAAACGCGAGCGCCTTTCCTTCATCTGTCCGCAGGTTAAGCGAAATGCTCTTGTGATTGCGATGCGAACGCAAGGAAAACGCTCCCGTTTCTCTGGCCGCAGACGGGCTGGGAAAAACCGCCGAGGCGTGCTCGTCTTCGCGAAACGCCTCCACCTCGATGACTTCCGCTCCCAGATCAGCGAGTCGCATGGTGCAGATCGGCCCAGGCAGATGACGAGAAAAATCGACAACCGTAACGCCAGTCAGCATGACTTCCCACTCCCTTCGCCCCGATTCTTTGTCCTCCCTAGTTTTTCGCGATGAATGACCATTCACCCTGCCTGTTGCGGGAAAATTACGAAAAAAAGCCGTTCCCAAAGGAACGGCTGCTCGATGGCGAATCACTCATTTGATAAATCG
This sequence comes from Brevibacillus sp. FW301-21C12A, assembly GCF_058788915.1. Lineage (NCBI taxonomy): Bacteria > Bacillati > Bacillota > Bacilli > Caryophanales > Paenibacillaceae > Brevibacillus > Brevibacillus sp. FW301-21C12A. Next base: position 202,698 of record NZ_JBYTBG010000003.1, on the reverse strand, counting down.
CAACGTCAGCGGATAGCGGTACGTTTTCCCTTCGTTGGCCCGAACGGCGGCAATCACGACGAAGACGATCCAGAAAAAGAACAGGGCGGTCAATAAAATCACGCCGATGAAGACAATGAGCAGGATGCTGGAAATGGCTGCGTAGATCGTGACCGAGATGCTGAAATTGAGCGCTTCCTTGCCGTGCTCCTCAAAAAAGGGGCCCTCTTCGCGTTTGAACAACCAGACCAAAAGCGGCCCCAGCACATTGCCAAATGGGATCAGAAAGCCGATCAGCGCGGACAAATGTGCGATGATGGCCCACATTCGCTCGTCTTTTCCAACCAGATGGTTCATTTGCATTCCCCCATTCCCTTCGCTACTGTAGTGTACGATGCCAGCACCGCAAACTTGCGAAAAAATTCGAAAACTTGGCTGCGCCGAACCATTGACGCAGTCATAGTGGCCCTTATACTGGATAGCACGAAAAAAGCGCCGTAAAGGCGCTTTTTTTCGATGAATTAATATTTGCTGTCGTGGCCACCCCAAGAGGACCCGTAACCGCCGTGTCCGCAGCTTTCGCCGTGATGGTGATGGTGACCGCAGCTTTCACGACCAGTTTTACATTCCGTTCTGTAGTAAGGCTTGTAGTAGCAATGTTTTTTGTAGTATTTCCTCTTGCAGCACTTCTTGTAGTAGCACTTGCAATGAGACTTTCTGCATCCGCAACCCATGAACCTCACCCCCTCCTGTTCGTTACATCTACAAAGTATGTAGGTGAAGGTGCATCGGCATGGTACACTTGTCTATTCTTGCGGCAAAATCAGCGGATGTCTTGCCTGAAAACAGCACAACCGGCAGACAGGCTGCCGGCGGCTTTTGTACATATCAGGAAGGAAAAAGCTCTGCAAACCGCCAGAAAATAAGGGCATAACAGGCAAAAAATCATTGCGTCACGATCTTGCGCAGTTCATTGATTCCGTGGTGATCGGGAATTTCCTGGTATTCCTTTACTTTTGGCAGCGTCAGCAAATGCGGTCTGACCATATAGCCGGGCTTCGATATGTAGACGACATCACAATTCGTAATCAGGTCGAACACGTCGGGATGATTCGCTTCGATCGTCCGAATATCCAGATGCGTGATGCCTGCGTTGTACAAGTCATTTATCATTCCTGCCGCACCGCGGATCGTCGCACAGACCAGCCCGACTTTTGTATGGCGGGGATACGCCTCCATGGCCGGAATGACCGTAGTCGGATCGGGTATAAAATCGAGGCTGACGACAGGCGGAGCCTCTCGCGGCAAACGGTGCTTCATGCGCAAATTAACGGAAGGGTGAGTGACGATCGCCTTGTATTGCTGCAAAAAGCTCGGGTCCTGTTCGACTCGCTGGGCAAAATCATCGAAGGTCCGCCCCTCCAGCATGACACTGGGGAGATGGTATTGCACCAGGCGCAAATACTCGGCAAGCTCCAGCTCTGTGAAACGCAAAAACAGGACAGGAAACTGGTTGATCTCCAGCATGACACACGAGAGGACACGGGTAAATTCATCCATGGAATAGCCCATGGCCTTTACTTTGTGCAGCGTCTCTTTGGCCAGCAAAGCGAGATGCGCGGGATTGCGGGTCAGTAGAGGATCGTTAACAATATTGCTGACAATGGTCCCGCGCCCTTGACGCGAATCGACCATCCCTTCCTGCTGCAAGCGGAGATAAACGCTGCGAACCGTGTTGTAATTGACCTTCAGTTGTGCCGCTAGCTCCCTGACCGTCGGCAACTGCTCATTCGGCGGAATTTCTCCGCTGCGAATCGAGGAAGCAATTTGTTGGTAGAGCTGTTCGTGGTACGACACATTCGAATCCTTTTGCAGGGTCAGGCGTAGCATGAATTCACCTCTTCATCCATCGTTGAAACCATCGTATATGAATTTTGAATCGAACGTCAATAGAGGCAGCCAGCATGAACATCCCCGCGACGGCCATACTAAGGCAGATCACACATTGCGAGAAAGAAGGTGTCCCTATGGGAGAACAAAGCCGTTTTCGTGAAGGCGACAAGTCGCCAAAAAACGCAGTGTACATGGAAATCGGGGAAACCGGCGCCAGCGTACAGGACCCGATGATTATCGAGCTGGACAAAGGCGAAAAGTTTCCCGCGACCCGCAACAAAAACCGGGTCTGGACCCAAAAGTAGGGGCAAATACAGCAAGAAAACCAACCTGGCCGCAAAGAGCTAGGTTGGTTTCTTCTTAATCCTCGTCTTCGTCGTCTTCGCTGTCTTCCTCGTCCTCTTCGTCACCGCTCACATACACGATGGTAACGCCAAGGCTCTCCAAAAGGGCAAGAACTTCCCTGTTCAGCTCCTGGTCCATCAGCAGCCCCAGGCTTTCCACCAGTTCAAGCTCCTCCAGTTCGCCTTGCTCGGCATCCTCAATCAGCTCTATGATTTCGGTCATTCGCTTTTTTTCCAAGACAGCCATCAGTTCATCTCTTGTCATATCGTGTTTCCCACCTCGATTTCTCTACTCTATGCTTTATAATAGTACATAAACAAACCGTTGAAAACATAACGGTCACGACCTTGTGGTTGGCGGCAAACAGCCACAGCCGCTTGCCCGCAAAGCGTCGAGGCGTTTTTTCTTACAAAAAAGAGCGAGGTGAAGTCCATCATGTATCCTGAGCCGTATCTGGACTACCTGGTTCAGTTTCATGTCGAACGCGACTATTTCGAGTGTCACGAGATTTTGGAAGAATATTGGAAAAGCGCTCCACCCGCGGAGCGCCAGTCTGTCTGGGTCGGCTTGATTCAAATTGCCGTCGGGCTGTACCACCACCGACGCGGCAACGTAAACGGCGCCCGCAAAATGCTCACAAGTGCCCACGCGCTGGTGAAACAGCATCACGCGGAGCTGGAGCGCCTCGGCTTGGACAGCACGGCCCTGGAGCGCCTCTTGGCAGTCCGCCTGGAAGAGATTGAACAAGGCTTGCCTTACCGCAGCATCACCTTGCCGATGCGGGCAGCCGAGCTGATTGCCGCGTACAAAGCGGCCTGTGCCAAGCAAAATCAGCCGGAGTATCGCGACAGCGACATGAATGATCCGTTTTTGCTAAACAAGCACACGTTGCGCGACCGCAGCGACGTCCTCGCGGAACGAGAGCGCCAGCTACAGCTCCGCCAAGGCAAACAGAACGATCCCGATTCCGCAACCTGATGCGCTCACTCCGCGACAAAAGCCGCTGGAATCGCCTCACTGAACCAAAATGCTCCGCTCCCTTGGAAAAATCGGATGCCGGTTGCCCGCGCCCGAGCCGCCTGAACGGTCAGCAAACAGAGCGTGTCCTCCGGCATCCCGATGTCTTCTGCCCGAAAAGCAAGCTGGACGTGCTCGCTTGCGATCGGCAAAAGTCCCCCGGCGAGCGCTTGCTGCACCAGCTTTGCGTGCGTGCCGTAATACAGGCGCGCCGGAGGTTCCACCTCTGTGAGCCGGGTTGCCGTCTGGCTCGGCGCAAAGCCGTACGTGGCACGAATCAACTCGCCCCCATCCCACTCGATCTGCCGCTCCGGGTCATTTTCCACCACCTGCCACAAATCGGCACGCCGGAGGTTCGCCCACCCTTTGATCGCGCGCAAATAAGCGAGCAGTGGTCCCGTTGGCGTGAAGCCGTATGTATCGAAGTAAAGCTGGACGTGCTCGTTTTTTTGCCGCAGGATGCTGAGCAGACGCTTGCGCAGCGTAACTTCCTCGTGCAGCGCCAGCATGGCGATCTCCCCCTTCGTCTGTTTTACGCTAATAAATCCAGAAAACAACAGCCAGCGCCAACCCCAAATCCGCCAGCAAATGACTGAACCAGGTCGGGTAGATGGACGGAAACAGCCCTTTCATCCACCCCCAGATGACGCCCGCGCCATACACCGCGGTCGTAAGCAGCAAGCCTTGCCACACGCCGAACAAGGCCGTCGTGATAATCAGGTGGTACAACGTGTAAAAAAAACTCGTGAGCAACACGGAGACGACACGGGAGAGCGAGCGCAGCATTCGCTGCAGGACAAAGCCTCGCCAGAACAATTCCTCCAAAAGCGAGTTGACGACCACCAGATACAGCGCAAACAAACCGATCCAGTTGCGGTTCAACCCCCATGACTCCAGCCCGGCCCGCACGATGTCCGGCCTGCCCTCCGCCTGCAAAATCAGCCACAGTCCTGTCAGGATTCCTGTAAAAAACAGCAGCCCCAGCCCAATCCCGAAAAGCGCCCCTCGTTTTTCAAAGAGGCCCCACGCCAAGCGCCAATACTCTTGCAAGCTTTTTTCCCACCAGCCATGCAACAGCGGGATTGCTACACAGACCGCCAAATGAAACGAAACAAACGTGACAAACAAGCTGTGCCGCTCTACCAGCCCGTAAAAAATGGCGAGCGTGGCAGCAAACCCATACCCGATCAGGAGAAGCAGCGTACGTTTTCGCGCCATTTACGATAAGCTCCTTTGTTGCGTAATCGCCGCCCATTGTTCCTGTAATGTGCCCGTTATTGCCAGGAAGCATACATCTATTGACAATAAATATACAAATATTTGGGCAGATGCTATACTGAGTGGTACCGTTTTGAAAAAAATCGATCGGTTCATTTTTTTGTCAAAAACTAAAAAAGATTTGGAGTGGCTCTCATGTTGTGGCGTAACCGAACCTTTCTCCTGCTGATGACAGGAGAGATCGTCGCTGGGGCAGGCATGTGGATTTCCATTATTGCCAATTTGTCGTTCATGCAGAGCCTGATCCCTTCCGAAACCGTGAAGGGGCTGATTTTGATGACCGGCCTGATCGCAAGCATCTTGCTTGCTCCGAAAGCAGGCGTCGTCATCGACATGTACGACAAAGGAAAAATCATGCTCTGTGCCAGCCTGGCTCGAACCTTGAGTCCTGTGTTTATGTTTCCCGCACTCGCGTACGATTCGATTTTGTGGATGATTGTCTCGCTGCTCGTCATGCAAGTGTCGGCGGCGTTTTACTTCCCGACCGTGCAAGCCTCCCTGCCTGCCATCTTGACCAAGGATGAACTGCTGAAAGCGAACAGCGCCTACTTGAACATTTCCACGCTGTCGCGCATCGGCGGAACGGCCCTCGGGGGCATTCTCGTCGTCTCCATGGAGCTGTCCATGCTGTACGTCTGCTCGATGATTGCGTACGCGATTCTCGCCGTCGTCACGCTGTTCCTGCGCATTCCTCCTGTCGCCTCGCGCAACCTGAAGGAAAAAGTGGAGTTTCGCGAAGTGCTGACGATTGCCCGTAAAGACCCGGCGCTGTTTGTCGGGCTCATCAACAACGGGTTGATTACGCTGTTTTTGGGCGGCATCAATTTGTTGATTCTCAACCTCAGCGAACTCCAGCAGGCGCCTCAGCTCATGGGCTGGATTTACGCCGTAGAAGGAACGAGCATCCTAATCGGCGGCCTGCTTGCCAAACGGTGGATCGGCGGCAAAAACTTGGTCGCAGCCTCGACGCTCATGCTGTTTTTCTTTGCCCTCTCGCAATTCGGGATGTCGTTTGCCGATCATAAGGCCATGGTGCTGTCCTCTTTTTCCCTGTTCGGCTTTGTCGTCGCCTTCTTTTTCCCGGTGATCGCGACGATCTTTCAGAAGCGGCTGCCCGCCCACCAGCAAGGACGGTTTTTCTCGTTCAAAAGCATGCTGGATCGCACCTGTTTCCTGCTCGCGCTCGGGATTACCGGAATCGGTCTCGATTTGCTCGGGATCAGCGGCTACTTGCTGTTCATCGGCTCGCTGACGCTCTTGTCCGGCATCCTGACGTTCGTCTACAGCAAAAAGCACAAGCTGGACGTCCGTCAAAGCGACGAGGCGGCCGCCTAGCAAAAGCGCCGTTTGCCTGTCTCCTGCTTTTCCATGCGCCTCCATTTGGTGTACACTAGACTAGAAAAAACAACGTTGAAAATATGTGGCAAGTCTTTGGAGGCGTTTTTTCCATGCAGATATTATCTTCCCCTACATTCGGCCTTCTGGTTCCGCTCCTGATGGCGACTGCACTCATCTTTGTGCGTATGCGCAGGCAAAAAAAGCCTGTGTCGGCAAAGAGCATTATCTTGCCGCCTTTCTTCATGGCGACGGGCTTTGCGATGTTTTTCTTTCCGGAGGCGGCGCTCCCGCCGATGTACGATGTAGCGGCTTTTGTCACGGGGTTGTTTTTCTCGATTCCGTTGATTATGACTTCGCGTTTCGAAGTGATCGGCCAAGACGTCTACCTCAAGCGCTCCCGAGCCTTTTTCTTCATCCTGGTCGGTCTGTTAATCATCCGGGTGATTATCAAGCTGGTGATAAACGACAGCTTCACCTCGATTCAGACGGGCGGACTGTTTTTCCTGCTTGCTTTCGGCATGCTCGTCCCTTGGCGAATCGCGATGCTGTACATGTACCGCCAATTGACGAAAAAGACGTTTGGCACGCAATGAGGCGTAGGAAAAACGAAAAAGCAACCGGCTTCCTCTTTTGGGGGAGGAGGCGGTTGCTTTTTTGGTATGAAAATGGTTTTGACGCCATGCGTGATGAAAAAGATGACACCGTTAGCGTGCTACACTCTGGTCATGATCGATGTGTAACGTTAAGCCCGGGTGTAAGCGAACCGTTGTTTTTAGCTACCGCTGTTTGCTTCCAGCAAATGATTTTGGAAAAAAGCTACCGAGTGGTTAATGATCTGCTTGCTCCGCAAATCGTCATCCCAGAGATCGAAAGCATGGCGACCATCGGGATGGAGGTAGTAATCGAGAGAAACATTTTGCTTGGAGGCGGTCAAAACGAAGTCATCAATCGTCGCGTTCAAGTCCGCCCGATCTGCCCCTGCTTTCGCTACCAGAAGCGGCGGAAGGTTTGCAGGCGCTTCCTCCAGAGCAGCCCGTGCGGATGCAGCCCGCAAAGTTTGCTCATCCAGATCAGGAAGCATAGCCCGCGCGCTCCACAAATCCATAATCGCGTACAATGCGGCGACACAGCGAATGTCACCCGCCTTATTCCGCAGCGCAGTCGGAAGTCCGACAGGGCCACCGGCGGAGCACACCCAGATCCCGAGTCGCTCGCGCGCGATGCCAAGCTGCTCTCCGCTCTCGCGTATGTACGCCAAAGCGTCCTCCACATCCCGGACAGCCTCATCAAGCTTGGAAAACCTCTCCGTGGAACGATGGGTAAACGTGACAGCGATCAGGCCACTCGCAGCAAGAAGCTGTCCCCACGATACGTATTGTCCGCTGTCCTTGATCGTTTGCAAAAAATGCCACGGTCCGTCTCCGTGGATGAGTATGACAGCAGGCATCCCTTTGGAGCACTCACTCCCTTTTGGATAGTACACGTCCATTTTCAGATCGCCGCGATCGGATGTCTTGTACACGACATCCTTTTTTACCTCTACAAGAGAAGTCTTCTCGTCGCTTGGCCTCATTACGATTCTTTTGGCAAACAGCTCGTTTTGCTCCACGTTACCCCATCTCCCCCGTAGGCACTGTATCGGGCAAGCCACCGATGTAAAAAAGCAGTTGCGGGTCAAGCCCATCCGTTTTTCCTTCTACAATACGCGACACATGTTCCAATGAATCAGCGGCGTTGACCCACACTCCCGCAAGCTTGGTCACTGGCTCTGCGATGTAAAAAGGCTGCGTCAAGTACAGCTCCAGTCTCCTGCCCCGCACGAATGTCTCCGTTTCCTCCGGGGGAACGGCAGCCTGTTCGCTCGCTTCAAGCCATTGTGCCAGCTCGCGGTATCTGCGCAACAGTTTCTTGGCTTTTTGCTGGACTGTAAAATGACGGTTTTCGAAATGGGCGTCTTCCAGCAAAGTCGCGGTAGAGGCTACGGGATCAATCGCCGGATAAAAACGCTTGCTGGACAAGACAAGATCAAATTGCCAAAGCGTATCCAACGGACCATAGGGGACAATCTCTTCCGTGGCCACGCCGCTCACATCAATCAGAAATACGGTCAAGTCTGTTACTCGCGCTTCGGCCAGCATGCCCCGCAACTTGCCAAGCTCCCCAAATAACACGTAAGACCGGTCAGCGGCCAGTACGGCTGTGCCGTGTTCTTCTGCTTGCAAAATGGCTTGAAAGCACTCTTCGCAGCTATCACATACGGCTGCCGCTTCTGAAATGACCTCTTCCATGCCCACGACATCCCGAGCCGGGCGCCAGAAAACAGGGGTAAAGCCTGTCTGCTTCAGGCGCAAAAACAACTCCGCCAGCACGACCAGTTGTCCCATCCCTGGCTTTGCCACCAACCCGACCGTCCCCCCGCGAACGACAGGGGCGAAAACGTCGATCACCTTGATTCCCGTCTCCAGCATTTTCGTTTGCCCGCCGCGAATAATCAAATCGTCAAGACGACAGCCTGCCAGCTCAGCCAGACTCACCAACGTGCGAACCTCTGCCCGGCCGACAGGAATTTTGCCCGTACACAAATTGGACACCGTAGCTGGCCGCAAGCCTGCCTCTTTAGCGGCTGCAGTCAGGTTGGGAACCTTGCGTCTGAGCAAGGCGACATTAAGAGTCAAGTTATCCGTCATGCGCTCCCTCCTTACCATTCAATTACTTCAAAGCGTAACATTTATTACTCTAAAAAGAAACAAAATATTTCCTGACAACTCTGACTACGTTATTATGTTGCACGTATATTGGCTACACAAAAAAGCTGTCCGCCTCCGGACAGCTTCTTTCACTCGTTCCTGCGCCGAGTCGTGGATTCGTCTCTGCACGCCCACGCCGCTTTCCCAAGCTGCGTGTTCTTTCAAAACTCCACGTAAAACGGGTGCTTTTCCTCCTGCAAGCACAGCTCAATTCGCTGCCGGAAGTTGCTCCACGTAACCTTTGTTAGCGCCTCTTCAATCGGGAAAAACCCGGCTTCCAGACACTCGGGCGTCGCGATCAGCTTCCCGCCAATCGGCCTCGCTAAAAACAGCACATTGCAGATCGACTTGCTCACGTTTTGAAACACGCCGCAAAACTTCGTAATTTCGATGTCCAAGCCGCACTCTTCCTTCGTCTCCCGGATGGCTGCCGCCCGGATGGACTCGCCTTCCTCCACTTTTCCGCCAGGCATCTCCCAGCCGCGCCTCGGGCCTTTTATCAGCAGCACTTCCTTGCGCTCGTTGACAATGATCGCTGCAGCAGACAGTGAATGCTTAGGTACAGTCAAAGGCTTGCCTCCTTTTTTCCGGTTTCTTGCTTTTGCTGTCCGTCAAGTGAGATAAATCCCGCCGCAAATGTCGTGCGGAAGCGGCAATGCATTCGCCGCGCCGATTTTCGCGAAAAAAGGACGCTCTCCGCTCGCCGCTAACGCCTGCTGCGCCGCTCCAGGCTGCGTCGGTTCACACAGGACGATGCTTCCGCCGGGCAGCGCAAGCGACAAGCAACGCGCACCCAGTCGCTCATCCGTGAAAACTTCCCCGCCCTGCAAGCCGAACCACCGCGTCCAGTCCGCAGCAGCCGCGTCCAAATTCGCGACAGCGAAGCCGACAGCCAGAAGCTCGGCTGCTCCGTTCGGATGCGGAGCGATGATCCCGCGCTGCGTCAAATCTGCCTGGCGCTCCTCGTCTGTCTCCTGCCACTCAATCAAAAACGGCAGCTTTCGCGCAGTCTGCGGGTCTTCGGCAAACAGCATGCGCCAGCGCAATGTTTTTCCGTCGTCTCTTGTGCGGCTGCCGTCTACTGGCCCTGTCAGCTTCAGCCCAAGCGCGCGAAATCGCTCCACCCACCGATCCATTTCGCTGGTGCGCAAGGCGATTTGTCCAAGCCCTTCGCCAAGCTCGTGCTCCGCGACCAACTGCGCGATGAGCGGATTGTCGGATCGTCCGGCAACCGCCGCATCCTCGACCGCCAAAAACTCCACATACGACAAGCCAAAATAGCTGAGACTGTTCCATGTCCCCCAATGGGTGTGCCTGCCTCCCGTTACAGCGTGAAATCCGGCTTCGCGAAACAGCCGCGCTGCTTCTGCGGGCGGACGATGGACAAAATGAACCAGATGGTCAAAGGACAATTGCATCTTTTTTCGCCTCTTTTCGTAATTACCTTTATCATAGCAAAATTTAGCAGCTTTTCGTTAGCGAAGAAAGGAGAAGCATGAACGAGACGAATCACAGCCGGAGACGCTCCCGGCGAAGACAGACAAAACCAAAGTGGCTTCGGGCAGGGAAAAATACGCTGCTTTTCAGCTTGCTCGCCGTCCTCGGGGCAGGCGCTTATCTCGGCTTCACTGCGCTCGGCAAGCACGAGGCTCCCAAAGCCACTCCCGCACCAGAGCCGGTCGCTGCCCCGGAGCCGACTGTCCGGCTCAGCTTTGTCGGGGACGTCATGATGGCAGGAAATGTGGAAAACGTTTTGCTAGAAAAAGGCTACGACTACCCGTTCACGCATGTGCGCTCGCTTTTTTTGCAGGATGACTACACCATCGCCAACCTGGAGACGCCGCTTACGACGAGAGGGACTCCCGCCGACAACAAAGCGTACGTCTACAAGTCGTCCCCTTTGGCTGCGCCCGCCATGCAGGCCGCCGGAATCGACGCGGTCAATCTGGCGAACAACCACTCGATGGATCAGGGCGTAGACGGCTTGCTCGATACGTTCGCCGCGCTGGAGGAACACCGGATCGCCTATGTCGGGGGCGGAGTCGATGCCACCCGCGCCTTCGCGCCTGTTTTTGTGGAGAAAAACGGCATCAGGCTCGCCGTGCTCGGATTCAGCCGGGTCATACCGGAAGTGAGCTGGTTCGCGCAAAAAAACGGGCCGGGACTGGCGGGAACCTACGACCCCGCCTTGGCCGTCCAAGCCATCGAGCAGGCGAAAGCACAGGCTGATCTCGTCGTCGTGATCGCCCATTGGGGCAAAGAGCGCGAAGACTTTCCCGTCGATCATCAAAAAGAACTCGCCAAGGCGTACATCGACGCAGGCGCTGACCTGATCGTCGGCGGCCATCCGCACGTGCTGCAAGGCTTTGAGCAGTATCGCGGCAAATGGATCGCCTACAGCCTGGGCAACTTCATTTTCACGCGCTCGACCGAGCCGAAAACGTGGGAAACGATGGTGCTGCAAGCAAGCTGTACGAAAAACGCCGCCTGCGACCTGACAATGCTTCCGTTCCACGCCGAACTGGGACAAGCCGTGCCGATGAACGCCACAGATGGAGCCGCTTTGCGCAAGCGAATCGAATCGCTCTCGGAAAACGTCCAGATTGACGCAGAGGGCCGCGTGCGGGGAAGTTAGCATGGCATAGTATAACCCCCGTCCTATTCGCCACTTCAGCCGGAAGCCGCTCATGAAAAAACGGGCGCATCCCTGTTCTTTTGGCTGAAACCTCTCCAAGCCTTATTCGTAAACCATAGCAAGACCGCTTTTACGAGCAAAAGGAGGGAGAGCATGACAGGAGCCATCATTACCGTAGCAGCCATTGGCGTTTTTCTGCTCTCGGGCTATTTCATGACCAAATGGGAAAAAGCCGTCTTCCCGGGAAACCAGCAAAACGGCTCCGCCCCTGATCCCCCCAAGCATTCGGACAAAAACGGCAGGCAGTAGGACGCCATCCATCTGGCATTCGTCCTTGCTGCCTGCCCGTTTTTTCTTTTGCGCCGCTTTTTCGGGTTATGCCGTTTCCAGCAGCGGGAAGCAGCGGACGGACAGGCCAAAATCGCTTTTCAGCACTTCCTCGTGCTCTTCGCGAATCCCTGTTACGATCAACCCCGCGCGCAATACTCCGCCCAGATCGAATTGGACTTTCAGCTTCGTCACCGTCACGCCCGCCTCGCGCAAGAAATGCAGGACGCGATCAGGCGTCGCAGCGAGACACGAGCCTTCGAGATAACACAGCACGCGCTCGTCCTGCCATTGACCCGGCTGCGCTTCGGCCGTTTTTTCCTTCCAGGCCGGATGCGGGGTAAACGGCTGCGTCAACAAATAAGCCAAATCCTCGACAACGGCGCTTGCCGTCGGCAGCTCGCCTGCGCCTCTGCCCGTAAACAGCAGATCGCCTACGATGTTTCCGGAAAGCTGAACAGCGTTGAAAGCATCCTGAATTTGCGCCAGCGGATGAGCGACAGGCAGCATGGTCGGCTGAACCGAGAGCCGGATTCCTTGCTCTGTTTTGTGCGCCTGGGCAATCAGCTTGATCCGGTAGCCCAGCTCGTTTGCGATACGGATGTGACCAGGAGACAAATCGGCAATCCCTTTGCGCACGACATTTGCAAGCGGCAGCGATTCTCCGTACACAAGCTGCGCGAGAATGTACAGTTTGTACATCGCGTCGAATCCTTCCACGTCAGAGCGCGGATCGGCTTCCGCATACCCCAGCTCCTGCGCTTGCTTCAACACTTCCTGATAGGGAAGCTGCTCCGCTTCCATTTTCGTCAGGATGAAGTTCGTCGTACCGTTGAGAATGCCGCGCACTCCTTGAATATCGTTCGTGCGCAAAAACTGTCGCAGCACGCTCAAAATCGGGATGCCGCCTGCCACGCTCGCCTCATAGGCCAGATGGACCTGATGCCGGTTTGCCAGATCGACCAACTCTGTGCCGCGTTTGGCAAGCAGCTCCTTGTTCGCCGTCACCACGTGGCAGCCTTTTTCGATCAAGGCACGGACGTAGTCATACGTCGGCTCGACGCCCCCCATCACCTCGACGACAATGTCCACATCGCTTTTCAACACGTCCTCAAAATCCGTGGTCAAAAGCGCGGGATCTACCTGAACGGCCCGTTCTTTTTCCGAATCGCGGACCAATGCTTTGACAATTTCGATTCGCTTGCCCAATCTCGCAGCCAGCTTCTCCTGCTGCGAACGAATCGTCTTGATGACGCCGCCCCCTACTGTTCCCAATCCAAGCAGCCCTACCTTGACTACACCTGCGCTCATTTCTACCACCTCATAGCAATATTTTCGTAAAAAGAAAAAACCTTCCCGCTAAGAAGAAGGTTTTGGCATCAACGAAATCCTTCTCCTTATCTCCCAGGACGCTTCCGCCCTGCAGGAATTGGCACCTTGTCACAAGCTGTGTGACGGTTGCCGGGCTTCATCGGGCCAGTCCCTCCGCCTCTCTGGATAAAGAAAACTATGAATTTTTGCTCTTTCTCGTCGAGAAAGCGGCCAAGCGAAAAGCTTATTGGAAAAGAAAGCCTTTGTTGAGCGGAAACATCAAAAAACCTTCTTCGCTAAGAAGAAGGTTCGTCATAACTGCTACGATGTACCCGCTTCTTATCTTTCGGAACGAAAACGCCCCGCAGGAATTGGCACCTTGTCGCACTACGCAACGGTTGCCGGGCTTCATCGGGCCAGACCCTCCACCTCTCTGGATAAGAACTTTGTTTGCTGTTGAGCCTATTCTAAGAAATTCCAAAGCATTCGTCAACAAAATTCTTTTTCGTTTTTAACCAGGCTAGATGCGGTCAGAAACGGTTCAGATACGGCCAAAAACGGGACAACCGTTCCGAATGTACGGTCGCCTTCACCTGGCAAAAACGCTTTCGACTTCCTCCGTACTGCAGCAAACGCAACGGACCAGCCCTTCCTCGCTTTCCCCCGACAGCTCTCGTTCTTCGACATAACCGCACCATTGACAGATGAAAAGCTGAACCATGCTGCCCCCTCCTTTAAGTTGCTCACGGTCAATCAGCGCCGATTTCCTCTCCCCAAAACAAAAAACGCATTTTCTACTGATCGAAAAAAGATCCGATCGTTAGAAAATGCGCAGGCAAGCAATAGACATCCTTGTCCGTTTGCCAGTATGGCGAGTCCTCTAACACCTCCCTATCTCCCGTAGGTCCATCAGTGTTGTTGAAACAGGCAGGTCTCCTGACTTCGGGATCATCGTCTGGCGCTGCCTTCCCTGTCCAGCGGCTGGACAAGTGGCCTGTGTGCGCGAAACTCCCCTCTTACAGTGGCGGGACCGTGTCGGATTTGCACCGAGCTTCCCTATTATCCTTAGCAGCGAATCGCCGCAAGGAACCTGTTCCCCCGTATGCAATTTTGCAAATCGTTACTACCATTCTATTCTACTTTTCCTGAAAAATGGTAGAATAAACAAGCGAAAGGGACGAATCAAATCAACGCGGTTCGCTTTTGCATACCGTCTACAGTGAATACCTTTCCCGCAATATGCGACAGTGATGGGCCTCATGCCCGGCAATGACATAGGCCAAAGTGCGTGCGGACAGTTTGTTGCCGTTGGCCGTCCCTGTTCGCGTCCACGCCTCCTCTGCCACTCCCCGCAACAGAGCGCGCGTCGACTGCCGAACAGCCTGATATTCTTCGAGCAAATCGGCCAGGTCGCGTTTCTGAAAAAAAGCTTGCGCAACATACGCATTTTCGTCAAATCCGACGAGCGGTGTCTGATCTCCCCGGGCAATTCGCAGCAAGCGGTAGCTCATAATCCGCTCCGTATCGATCAGATGCCCCAACACTTCTTTTACGGTCCATTTGCCCGGCGCGTAGCGATACTCCGCTTGCGCCTCGGTAAGCCCGGCATACATCTCGACGGTCTGCGCCAGTTGCTTCGCCAGTACGGCTGTCAACTCGCCTTCTGGCACTTGCTCGACATAGTAGGCAAAATACTCCCCGTATTCCTCGCGATTTGGTCGACTTGGCATGCTTTTCGCCTCCTTTGATTTTGGGAACGGTCATTCCTTTGCTGTCTGGCCTTTTCTTGGAGCATCCGGTTTTCAGATGCTCTGTGGTAACATCACGGCCGTTTTAAAGGGATAGCAAGCCAGACCCTCTGTCGCGCAAAGCAGTTGGGCATACGTATCCGTGCCCGAACCCGTACCCGAACCCGCAGCTCCCCCCTGCGAACGCTTTATTTACCTTCATCCCTGCCAGCCCTCAAACAACAGCACCCTTGCCGGAGCAGCGTCTGTGCCGACCAGCTTTAACGGGGCAGCAACCATGAAGTATTTTCCTGCGGGCACCTCGCGAAGCCGCAAGCCCTCAATCACGATCACGCCTGCGCCAAACAACGTTTTGTGGGTTGGGTGTCCTTCCTGGCTGCGCTCAATCCCCAATGCATCCGTGCCGACACCGCGCACGCCTTTTTCCGCCAAATACGCTGCGCCGTCTTGTGCCAAATAGACGAACTCGAACGAAAAAGCATCCTCCCACGAATTTTTCGTTTGAAACAGGACAAACTCTCCCGACGCAATGTCGTAACCTTCCAGCTCGGCTCGCCCGATCTTGTCTTCCACATGCGTCAGGTCGAGTACGCGGCAGTTTCCTACCAGCTTTTCCAGCGAAATGCTTTCAAACGTCTCCCCGTCCTTCACCATGTGCAGCGGCGCGTCCACATGTGTGCCAGAATGCACATCCATGTCGATTCTCGACTCGGTCACGTAGCCGTTTGTTGCAGACAAAATCTTCGGCTGCTTTTCCGGCTTGTTTTTGTACACCGTCATCCCTTCAAAAATAGGTGCGGTCACATCAAACATTTTCATCGCGTTTCGCCTCCCTGTTTTGTTCGTTCTTCCCTGTCTCCGGATGCTTGCTTCCGCGCCGCAAATCGGCCGGGAAGACGACGCCGATTTGCCTTCTCGCTTCGTCCATGACTTCCATCGTCAATCGGGAGGCTGCATGTGAATTGGTCGCCGACTCTCTGGCGCCCGCCGAAGCCAGCCGGATAAACTCCCTGATTTCGTAGTGCATCGCCTTCGACGTCTGGGGCCTGGTCACATCCTCGATCCTGCCGTCTCGGTAGCGAATCTCGATGCGCGTCAGGTGATTGATTTTATCGATCACCATCGTGGCGTCCTCCCCCTGGATTTCCGCTGGCTGATAGGAGGTGGTAATCTTGGAAAAGCTGAGGATGGCGTCCATCTCTTCGTACTTCAAAAGAATGCTGCCTTCTCCGTCTACCCCTGACGCCAGCACAACTCCTTCTGCCTTGACCTGCTCCGGCTTGCCAAACAGAACGATTGCCGGATAGAGACAGTAAATCCCGATATCCATCAAGGCTCCGTTGGAGTAAGCCGGGTCAAAAGCCCGCAGCACCTCGCCCGCGCGATACGCATCGTAGCGGGAGGAATACTGGCAATTGCTGGCGATGAAGCGGCGAATTTTCCCCAGCTTGGGCAAATGGTCCTGAATCGTAAAAAAGTTCGGCACGAGGGTCGATTTGACCGCTTCCATGAGCAGAACATCATGCTTTTTCGCCGCCGCAAGCATCGCCTCTACTTCGTCCGCATTCGAGGCGAGCGGCTTTTCGCACAAGACGTGCAGCCCCAAGCTCATGCACAGGATGGCCTGCTCGGCATGAAAGCAATTGGGGCTGGCAATGTAGACGGCGTCGATTTGTCCGCTCGCCGCCATCTCTGCGGGATTCGTGTAGAAAAAAGGAGCCGCGAACTTGGCCGCAAATTCCTTGGCGCGCTCGAGCGTTCGCGAGCAAACAGCTTGCAGGGAAAAGCCCTCTACCGTATGGCCTGCCTGGATGAACTCTTCTGTAATCCAGTTGGTACCGATTACGCCAAATCGCATGAATCGCTTCCCCCTTGTTTTTGGGCTGATTGGCCGAAAGTCGTGGGATTTGCAGGCAGTTTTTCGCTGGCTGGTCGAAGGGGCCGGGTTGGGCACGTAGCCTTTTCGCTCGTGCGCCCGACACTCCCTCTGCACACACTACCGATGCACTGGCTCCAGCTCACGTTCTTCTACATGATCTAGCCACCAGGAAAATCCTTCTTCCCGAAGCAAATCACGCGCGGCCTCCGGACCGTGTGAACCTGCCTCATACGAGACGAGCGGAACGAGATTGCGTTCGAAGGCGGCAAGGATCGGCTCCACCCATTTCCACGACAGCCGCACTTCGTTCCAGTGGGCGAAGTAAGTGGAATCGCCGCGCAGCGCATCGAACAGCAGTCGTTCGTACGCCTCTGGCACGTCCTGGTGGCCTGCGCTGAAGTCAACCGTGACAGGCTCAATTTTTCCGCTATTGGCCGGATTCTTACTATTCAACTGCAAGGCGATTCCTTCTTCGGGATGGACGTTGATGATGAGCAGGTTGGGCAATGTCTTTTCTTGCTGCTCCCGGTACAGCCGCTCCAAAGGGTTTTTGAATTCGATGACGATGCGGGTCGCTTTTTCCTTCAGCCGCTTTCCTGTGCGAATGTAAAAAGGCACACCGCTCCAAAACGGGTCGTCGATCCAAACGCGCGCTGCGATATACGTTTCCGTCATGGACGCAGGCGATACCCCCGGCTCGTCCCGGTAGCCAACAACAGGCGTCTCCCCGATTTGCCCGGCACTGTACTGGGCGCGCACGACGTTTTGCGCCACCTCTTCTATTTTCAGCGGCCGCACTGCCTCCATCACCTTGCGCTTTTGTGCCCGAATATCGGTTGCCGTAATCCGCTTGGGGATGTGCATGGCGACCATCATCAGCATTTGCAGCATGTGGTTTTGCACCATGTCGCGGAGTGCTCCGGCCTGCTCGTAAAAGCCTGCCCTTTCTTCCACTCCGACCGTCTCGCTGGCTGTAATCTGCACGTTTGCGATGTGCCGATTGTTCCACAGCGCGGCAAACACAGGGTTGGCGAACTCCAGCGCCTCCAGATTTTGCACCATGGCCTTGCCCAAATAATGATCGATGCGGTAAATTTCTTCTTCGGTAAAAGCTTTCGTCAGCTTCTGATTCAAGTCTTCGGCCGATTGCAGGTCGCGCCCAAACGGCTTTTCGATAATCAGGCGCTTCCAGCCCTGTGGAGAGCCGAGTCCGCTCTCCTGGATGTTGGCCGCAATCACTTCAAAATACTCGGGCGCCACCGACAAATAAAACATCCGGTTTTGCGGGAGGTTGAACTCCTTTTCCCGCTGCTCCACCCGCTCAAGCAACGACGCGTATCCCGCAGCATCCGTCACATCGACTGCCACATACGAGAACGCCGCCAAAAATGGTGCAAGCACCGCCTGGTCGATCTCGTGGCGACGGGAAAACTCCCGGATGGACTGCTCTACACTTTGGATAAACGCCGTATCAGACCATGCTCTCCTGCCCACTCCGACAATGGAAAAGGCAGCAGGCAGCTTTTTATCGACATATAAATTAAACAACGCCGGAAAAATTTTGCGTTTCGCCAAATCTCCTGTAGCACCAAAAAGGACAAAGCTCATCGGTTCCATATGCGTTTCCTTCCTTCCGTACGCTTGCCATGCTGAATGCATCGTAGGTACACACCGTTATTATTAGAGAAAACGGCCACTTTATCAAGCAAAACACCTGCAAAGAATTGTTTTTGATCGCACGCTGTCGCGCATGGGACGTGAGGAACGGTTCATATACATGTACTATCCACCTTGCTATCTTGCATGGCAGGTGAACATCCCAGCACCTAAAAAGGAGGTTTCCCATGATGCTTTGCTTGCGTCCCCGCGAGCCCATTGATGATGTAATGGCGGGAGTGAATCGCCCCTCGTCTGTTTCGTTATTTTTGCAAAAATGGCTGTTCCGAATGCGAAGATAGCAGATTTGTCACCAGGGAGGAGGACTCTATGCGAGTCGCAATCTTAGGAGTAGGCGGAGTCGGACAAGTAAGCGCGTGTGAGCTTATCAAATCCCGGTTTGTAACCAAGCTGGTCCTGGCTGACATCTCCATCGGCCCTGCGGCAGAGCTGGCTCAGGAGCTGCGCCGGGAGACGGATGTCGATATCCAGGTAAAACGCGTGGATGCCCGTGACGTATCCAGCGTACGATCCATTTTGGGCGACATTGACCTTTTATTGCATATTGGCTTGCCAGAAAACAACCTCGCTGTCATGGAGGCTTGTCTGCACACAAGAACGCACTATATTGACACAGCTTCCTGCGGTCCGCAATGGCTGCAAAAGCAGCTTTCCTGGAACGACCGTTTTCGGAAAGCGGGAATTTTGGGGATTATGGGACTTGGCTGCGATCCCGGTTTTTCCAACATCGCTGCGCGTTACGCCGTCGATGCGCTCGATGAAGTGGACGCGATCTTGATTCGGGACGGAGATAATTCTGTCGTCGATTACGACGGCTTTTGCTCGTATTTCAGCCCGCAGACAGCCATTCAGGAATGCCTCGCGAAGCCGAACTACTGGACCGCCTCCAAAGGCGAGCAGTACTTTCCTACCCCTTTTGCCAACAAGGAAGAATTTGAATTTCCAGAGCCGATCGGCTGGCTGGACTGCTACAACGTGGAGCATGAAGAAGCAACCACGCTCGGCGAGACGATTGGGCGAGCAAAAGGCTGCAAATACGTCGACTTCAAGTACGCCCTGCACCCGGAGTTTGTCAATACGTTGAAAGTATTGCGCTATTTGGGGCTGGACAGCGACGAGGAAATTGAAGTAAAAGGGGTGCGCGTCGCCCCGCGCGACGTCGTCGTCACGACCATGCCGAAGCCCGTTGACCTCGCCGGAAAAATTCACGGCTATTCGAGTGTCGGCGCGCTCGTCAAAGGCAGAAAGGATAACAAGCGAAAAGAAGTTTACGTCTACACGATCGCCAATCATGACGAGGTTTTCCAAAAAACCGAGTTTCAGGCAACGATCTGGCAAACCGGCATCCCGCCTGTCGTTGCCGTAGACATGATGGCAGAGGGGCTGCTTACCATAACAGGCTGCATCCCACCCGAGCTGATCGACCCGATCCCGTTTTTGGAGCGGCTGAAGGCGCGCGGCATGAACTGGGATGTCATCGAGAAAACTTCCCCTCTTTTGCAAATCAAGTAGGGCGTAAGTTGAGATAAAGGCACAGAAGAACCGTGCATGCCGCTTCCCGGTATAGACGGTTTTTCGTCTGTCTTCGCTTTAGCGGCGGAGGATGGCGCGGACCGGGCTGCCATCGGCATCGGCCAGGGCGAGCGGCAGGGCAATCAGCTCGTAGTCGCCAGGCTCGATCGCGTCCAGCAAAAGTCCTTCCAAAATATAGATGCCATGCTGGTGCAAGCCGTGATGAGCGGGCAGCTCCTTGCTGGCCAGCGGGTCGACAGAAGGCACATCCACGCCGAGCAGCCGGATGCCTCTCTCGGCCAAATACGGCGGCAAATCAGGGCGAAGGTAGCATATCTCTGCGGGAAACTGCTCGGGGTCGGACCACGACAACGTTTTCAGCAGCAAACGCGTCACGCCTGACAGATCGACTCCCGCCAAATCGTCAGCGCCAATGCTCGCGCGTCCCGACACATCTACGACTCGCGCCGCTCCCACATACAGATCGAGCGGCAATTCAAGCGTCTTTTTGCC
Organism: Brevibacillus sp. FW301-21C12A; assembly: GCF_058788915.1. Taxonomy (NCBI): domain Bacteria; kingdom Bacillati; phylum Bacillota; class Bacilli; order Caryophanales; family Paenibacillaceae; genus Brevibacillus; species Brevibacillus sp. FW301-21C12A. The sequence continues at coordinate 182,499 of NZ_JBYTBG010000003.1, read as the reverse complement.
CGCATCGTCAAAATGAAAAGGAGCATCTACATGTGTCCCCGTATGGATGCTCATCACGAGCTTTCCTACATTGACAGAGCCGCTCTCTGCCTTCGGCCAGTTTACGGTATAACGATAAGCGGTATCACCTGGCCAGGTCGGCGTAGCTGCCGTTAGCGGGCGAGATATGTCGTACAGCTTCATGTCGATTCCTCCCATTATTTGCTGGATCTGCTCGATTACCCTCAGATTATAGAAAGACAGACGTTGCGTCAATATTCTTTCTATTCCGCAAAAAAGGAGCACCGCCTCACTCGCTTTTCGTGAATGCGGTCCTCCTTGTTTAAATGCGCCGATGCATAGCGAGATATTGTTCCACAGCCGCATAATCGCCATCTGTGTTGATCGTTGGCAACTGCTCCTTGATTGTCCTGAGCCACTCGATTGTCGTCGGTCGAGTAGCCGCGATCGACTCGCGCAGGTCGCTCATTTGGATCGGTCTTTCGATGCCTTTTGTCCAGACGTCATGCAAAACTTGCTCGGTCGCAAGCTCCACCACGTATTCAATATCCGCTCCCGAATAAAACTCGGTCCATCCCGCCAGTTGCGAGTAATCAAGCGGCTCAGCGGGGCGGCCTTTCAACTTCAGGCGAAAAATATCTTCTCGCGCGGCCCGGTCAGGTGGCCCGACAAAAAGCAGGTGCGCAAAGCCGCTTTCCCGCATCCAAGCGGGGTCGATTTCCCATGGCACATTTGTCGCTCCCAAAATGAGCAGCCTGCTCCCCAGCTCTGCTAGCTGCGAAAGCCACTTTTCAACAGGCTGGGGGCTGCTATAGTTGGAAAAAACGCCCGGCTGGCAATGCGTCCCATCCAGCTCGTCCCAAAAAGCGAGAAGCGTCGATTCTCTTGAAGCAGCAGGCCATAAGAGAGAAGACGCAGCGGAACCAGCCCTGTCCAATACAGCCTCTCCTCTCTGTGTTGCAGGCAATCGCAGAAAGTGAGCGCCGTACTCCCCGGCCGTCGCTTTGGCGAGCAACGACTTGCCGCACCCTGGTGGGCCGTAAAGCAGCACGCCCTTTTGCCGGACAAATTCAGCCTGCCGCTCCAACTGCCCGGTGGGAGCGAAAAGCGTATCGTGAATCGCCGCTTTGATAGGATGCAAGCCGCCAACCGAGTGATAGCGGATCGTGCTATCGAATCGCTCCGCGTGTTTCGCAGTTTCACGCCCATCGCTCGTCTCCATCCCCTGATTCCGCACAGCGGGCGTCGAACCGTATGTAGAGGGTTGCCAAAACTCGCTCCCTTTTTCCGCTGGAAAAAACGTGGATTCTCCTTGCAGCTTATGCAATTCTGCCGCAATTTTGCCTGTTATCTTCTCGTTTCCATACGTGAGAGCTTTCGTAAAAGCCTGCAATGCTGCCGTGCGATCCCCCTGCTCCGCATGCTCCAACCCCAACAGAAGCCATCCATGGGCATTTTCCTCGTCCTCGCTCAGCATGCTTTTTATGATCTCTATTTTCGCCATGTACTTCATCCTCTGCCATCATTTACTTCGTTTTTATGTATGTGCAGCTTGCGTTGGCATGACTTTCATGCTAGGTAAAAAGCCTTTCATCCTATCCAAAAAAAGGAGCGTAGACGTCTTTATTATAATGCAAACGTCCTGCAATCAGAATATGGAAAGTCGGAAATGAGCAGAGGCCGAAAGAAACGGACGGCTGTTTCTTTGGAACTGTTTTTCGAAAGATTTGGGTCGCTGGAATTGGCGGAAAGCAAAAAAAAACGCTTCGTCTCTGCGAGAGAAACGAAGCGTTTTTGGTTGACAAGTCAGGCTTAGTCCTTTCCGGTTCCTTCATTGTCCCCGGCATCTTTGCCGTTGTCTTTGCCAGTTCCATTACCGGAGCCGTTTCCGTTACCGCCTCCATTGCCATTTCCTTTGCCGCCTTCTCCAGTGCCGCCACCGTTGCCGTTACCTTTGCCACCTTCTCCGGTGCCGCCGCCGTTGCCATTTCCTTTGCCACCTTCTCCGGTGCCGCCGCCGTTGCCATTTCCTTTGCCGCCTTCCTCTTCTTCAGCTTCACCGCCGATGCCTTTGCCGCGGCCTTCTCCTTCGCCAGTTTCGCCGCCAATGCCTTTACCGCGGCCTTCGCCCTCACCAGCTCCGCCGCCGTAGCCTTTGCCGCGACCTTCTCCTTCGCCGACTCCGCCACCTTGGCCTGCTCCGCCGCCTTCACCAGCACCACCGCCGAAACCGCCACCTTGGCCTGCTCCGCCACCTTGGCCCGCTCCGCCACCTTGGCCCGCTCCGCCGCCTTGGCCCGCTCCGCCACCTTGGCCCGCTCCGCCACCTTGGCCCGCTCCGCCGCCTTGGCTCGCTCCGCCGCCTTGGCCCGCTCCGCCGCCTTGGCCCGCTCCGCCGCCTTGGCCCGCTCCGCCACCTTGGCCCGCTCCGCCACCTTGACCTGCTCCGCCACCGATGCCTTTGCCGCCGCCTTGACCTGCTCCGCCACCGATGCCTTTGCCGCCGCCTTGACC
>NZ_JBYTBG010000003.1:0-179889 GCF_058788915.1 Brevibacillus sp. FW301-21C12A | reverse complement strand
ACCTTGACCTGCTCCGCCACCGATGCCTTTGCCGCCGCCTTGACCTGCTCCGCCACCGATGCCTTTGCCGCCGCCTTGACCTGCTCCGCCACCGATGCCTTTGCCGCCGCCTTGGCCTGCTCCGCCACCGATGCCTTTGCCGCCGCTTCCGCGATGCGGATTTGAGACTACGCGGTCATAGGCGTAAACCATCCGTTGCATGGTGCGCTTGTCCACAGAACCTGTTGCGGGCAAGCCGTGCTTTTTCTGAAAATGCTTGACACCACTCACCGTGACATTCGTCGTAGTATCCATTGATTTGACCCGAATAGCTACCTAATGATTTCAACATCCCTTGGATCACATAGACGTCTGGTCCTTGGGCCCCTTTTCCTACTGCCAGCCCCGTGTTCGGGATGAAAAAGAGCAGCGCCAGCGCCAAAACGCATAAACTGAATACTTTTCTGATTTTCCCCTTTGTTTCTCGGGAGGCTGTACTCCCATACCATTGCTTCATGACCAAAGCACCTTCCTTCAATTTTTTGTACCCCCCTTACTATTACCTGTTTTTCTTTACAATTACATCTATCCCATGAGAGGGACAGAGCGATTTTCCTTTGAAAAATCAGCTTTTTTTCGTGTTGCAAAAAAAAAGGAAGAAGCTTTATACTACGTTCAAATGATTAAGTTTATTAACGGAGTGTGGCTATGAGTCATCCAACCTGTAACGAAAAGGCCATTCAAATTTTCATGCAATTGAGCCCTTATTTCCAAGGGCTAGGAGATCCGGTTCGCCAGCAAATTGTCGCTCTGCTGATTGACAAGGAGAGTTTGAACGTCTCTCAAATCGCCGAGCATATCCCCATGTCCAGACCGACAGTTTCCCATCATTTGAAAATTTTGCGGCAGGCTGGATTGCTTCAGGCTAAGAAGAAAGGGACAGAGATTTACTACCGTCTGGAAATTGCGGAGGCGATCAGCCTGTTTAAGCAGCTCGTCCAATTTGTGGAGGAAGAATGTTAGCAGAGCGATTGGGTGAGACAGGCGTTTGATTTTTGCGGCTGGTCGTGATTCGTTGAAATCTACAACCCGTGGAGGAACCAGGAGAAATAAGCGAGGTCTTTTGGACTCGGACCGAGCCTGCGGGAAAAAAACGCGCTTTCAAGCGTCCACCTTGAACGACTCCCCAGAATCCCCGGCTTTGGATGCGGTTTTCTCTTTCCCCACAGGCGGGCAGTCTCCACTTCCTTGTTGGAGGCACAAGCACCTTGAACGTTTTCTCCCGGTTCCTCCCTCCACTGCGGCACCGATCCAAGCGCCTTTCACAGCGACTATAGCGACCATACGGGTAGCCATCGAAACAAACACCCAGGGACAAAGCGTCCCTTTTCTTAACTCCTTTATGTTAATAAACTTAAATAAATGAACATTTCATCCAAGGAGATTATCATGCGTGAGACAACGGAGAAAAAAGTATTGATTGCAGGCGGATTCGGGACTGTCGGCAGCCAAATCGCCAAAATTTTGCACGGCCAAAACCAGGAGCTACTGTTGCTGCTGGGCGGCAGAAATCCGGGAAAACCGCTTCCTTTTGCTTCCCCGCGACTGCATCCGCTGCTCGTGGACACGACAGCGCAAGATCCGCTTGCCCACGCCCCCGAAGATTTGGCGTTGATAGTCAACGCGGTCAACGATCCCGACGACGCCCTGTTGCTTGCTGCCGTCTCGCGCTGCATTCCGCTTGTGGACATTACGCGCTGGACCGAGCGATTCACGCGCCCAATCGACCGGCTGGCCAGCAGCGAGCTTCAATCTCCGGTTGTTCTCGCCTCTGGCTGGATGGGTGGCACGCCAGCTCTGTTCGGCAAACTGCATTCCGCTGACCTGCAAGAGGTGACGATCGACATTTTTGCGCTGTACGCTACCAAGGATAAGGCCGGGCCGAATTCTGCTGCTTACATGAACCGTTTGACCATTCCGTTCAATATCTACACGAAAGGCGCGGCGAGAACGGTCGTGCCCATGTCGGAGCCGCTTGCCGTTACGTTCCCGAACGGCTTTCGCACGAACTGCTATCGGCTGGACACTCCCGATCACCTGACGCTCGTGCAGACGCCGCCTGTCACCTCCGCCAGCTTCCGCATCGCTTTCGATCAGAAATGGTCGACGGCGGCGCTAGTTTCGCTCGTGCGCAGCGGCTTATGGAAGCTGCTTGGGCAAAAGGTGCGGCAAAGCATCCTGTACAATCCGGGCCAGGGCGCGGCTCACGAAGTCGTCGTGCAAATCGAGGGACGCGATCAGCGCGGCGTTCGCATACGTCGCCAGGTAGAGATCAGCGATCCAAATGGCCAGACCCATCTGACGGCGACAGGCGCGGCCATCCAGGCCCAGCGCATACTGGCAGGCGAGGGGCAAAGCCGCTACACCCGGCATCTTTTTTCCGGAAAACTTGGCCGCGTCGCAAGCCGATGAGCCGTGGATCACTGCTTATTACGAAGCGGAAGGGGTGCAAATCCGGTTGAAACGTTTGAGCTGATCCGCACTCACAATCCGCTTGCCGAAAAAAGCAAGCAGCGGCGGACTTTCTAGACCAGAGGCCAGCGAGCAAAGCACGAATGCCTGTCAGCCAATGCAAAGACGCTTCTCTCTCCATTCCTGCGCCGCAACAGTGCGAAAAAAAGCAGGAAAAAAAGAGTGGAGCAGTTTTCTCAACTGTCTCCACTCTTCACAAACTTTTGGCCCATAAGCGTATTATTCAAAAAACGTCCGCGGGGATTTGCGCCATTCGCCCAGCACGGTTTCCTGCTCGGCTGTAATCACGCCTTGCTCTTTCGCTGCCTCAAGCAGTGCGGTGTAATGGGAAATCGTCGTGCAAGGAATGCCTGCCTCGGCAAACAAAGCTTCGGCATCGGGGAACTGGTAGCTGAAAATCGCCACTACGCCAAGCACTTCGCCGCCCTCTGCCTGAACCGCTTGCGCTGCTTTCAGGGAACTGCCGCCTGTGGAAATCAAGTCTTCAATGACCACTACTTTTTGCCCTGCAGACAGCGCACCCTCGATCTGGTTTTGTCTGCCGTGGCCTTTGGCCTTGTCGCGCACGTAAATCATCGGCAGGTCGAGCAGCTCAGCGACCCAGGCCGCGTGGGGAATGCCCGCTGTAGCCGTTCCCGCCACGACTTGCGCGTCCGGATAACGCTCCTTGATAAGCGCGGCAAACGCGCCCGCAATCGCCCGACGCACATGCGGATAAGACATCGTAATCCGGTTGTCGCAATAAATCGGGGATTTGATCCCGGAAGTCCAGGTAAAAGGCTGTTCCGGGCGCAGGTGAACCGCTCCGATTTCCAAAAGGTGCGCCGCAATCTGTTTCGCCGTTGTCGTTGTCGTCATTTCTTCCATCCCTTCCCGCGTGAATGCTTGTTACGCACGATCTGCCTCGACCGCTGCCACGATGCTTTGCCATACGCCTGCCGGATCGCTTGCCCCGGTGATGGCGCGTCCGATCACGAGATAGTCGCTGCCCAGGCGGAAAGCCTGTTCCGGAGTCGTAATCCGCGTCTGGTCGCCCTGGTCTGTCCCCAGCGGGCGAATGCCAGGTGTCACGGTGACAAACGAGTCGCCCGCCGCCTTTTTAATCATCGGCACTTCAAGCGGCGAAGCGACAACCCCGTCCAGTCCTGCCTGCTTGGTCATCATCGCGTAGTGTACCACTACGTCTTCCACCGAACCTGGAATCGCCAGCTCGTGGTTCATCGTTTGCACGCCTGTAGAGGTCAGCATCGTCACTCCGATCAGGAGAGGACGACGAGCGCCAGCCGCTGTCCCCTGCTCCAGTCCTTCCCTCGCCGCTGCCATCATCGCCACGCCGCCAGCCGCATGGACGTTGACCATGTCCGCTCCGAGACGGGCAAGGCTTTTCATCGCGCCTTTGGCTGTGTTCGGGATGTCGTGCACCTTCAAGTCGACGAACACCTTCAACCCTTTTTCTTTCAGGTACGTAACGATGGCAGGTCCTTCGGCATAGGCCAGCTCCATCCCCACTTTTACGTAGCGGATATGCCCTTGCAATGGCTCCAGGCATTTTTTCACTTCATCCATCGTGGAAAAGTCGAGCGCAACAATCATACGCTCCCGCACATCTGTCAGTTGTTGTTGCACACTGCTCTCCCCTTTTTCTCCCTGCCGCCATGGCTTGGGTCCGTTTCGTTTATACAGTCACCGCTGCGACTTTGGCACCTGCGCGTTGGGCAGGCATCGCTTCTGTCGAGAAGGTGATCGTTTCCAGTACGTGCAGCAGGGCCGCAGCCGTATCCAGCGACGTCAGGCAAACCGCGCCGTTCTCCACTGCTTCGCGGCGAATGCGGAAGCCGTCGCGCTGTGGCGTTTTGCCTTTTGTCAGCGTGTTGAGCACGATGTTGGCCTCGCCTGTATGGATCACGTCGAGCAAATTCGGCGTACCCTCGGACAGTTTGTTAACACGCGTCACAGGCAGGCCCGCCTGTTCCAGATAATCCGCTGTGCCCGCTGTCGCCATCAGCTTGAAGCCGAGGTGACGGAAGCGTTTCACGATTGCGAGCGCCTCTTCCTTGTCTTTGTCGGCGACCGTTACGAGCAAGGTGCCTTGCGTCGGGATGTTCATGCCTGCTGCGACCAAGCCTTTGTACAGCGCTTTGGCCAGGGTGCTTTCGCGTCCCATTACTTCCCCGGTGGACTTCATTTCCGGTCCGAGCGTAATATCCACACGGCGCAGCTTCGCAAAGGAGAACACCGGAACTTTTACCGATACGACAGACTCTTCCGGATGGTAGCCAGGCGTGAAGCCTTGGTCGGCAATCGAGTGACCGAGAATCGCTTTGGTCGCGATGTTCGCCATCGGGATGCCTGTCACTTTGGACAGGAATGGCACTGTACGGGACGAGCGCGGGTTAACCTCGATCACATACGGACGATCTTTGTAGATGACAAACTGGATGTTGAGCAGCCCTTTGATTTGCAGTGCCCGCGCCAGCTTCGTCGTCATCTCGATCAGCTCGTCTTTGATCGCCTGGGACAGCGATTGCGGCGGATAGACCGCGATGGAGTCGCCGGAGTGCACCCCTGCGCGCTCGATGTGCTCCATGATGCCCGGGATCAGGACGTTTTCCCCGTCGCAGATCGCATCGACTTCGGCCTCTACCCCGACCATGTAGCGGTCGACCAGTACCGGATGATCCGGGTTGACCTTCACTGCTTTTTCCATGTACTCCAAAAGCTCAGACTGATTGTAGACGATCTCCATTGCGCGTCCGCCGAGCACGTAGGATGGGCGAACGAGTACCGGGAAGCCGAGCGCTTCCGCTGCTACCACTGCTTGCTCCACGGAGGTTACCGTCTTGCCTGGCGGTTGTGCGATGTCGAGGCTGCGCAGGAGCGCTTCGAACTTCTCGCGGTTTTCCGCTGCGTCGATGTTTTCCAGGCTCGTTCCGAGAATGTTGATACCGCGTTCCGCCAGCTTGTCAGCCAGGTTGATGGCGGTTTGGCCGCCGAACTGGACGATTACGCCTTCCGGTTTTTCCACATCGAGAATGTTCATCACGTCTTCGATGTACAGCGGCTCGAAGTACAGCCGGTCCGAAGTGTTGAAGTCTGTCGATACCGTTTCCGGGTTGTTGTTGATAATGACGGCTTCGTAGCCTGCTTCGCGCAAAGCCCAGACAGCGTGCACGGTCGCATAGTCAAATTCGATCCCTTGGCCGATGCGGATCGGGCCGGAGCCGAGCACGACCACGCGCTTTTTGCCTGTTTCGATGCGCTCGTCCTCTACTTCGTAGCTGGAGTAGTAGTACGGCGTTTGCGCCTCAAATTCGGCTGCGCACGTATCGACCATTTTGTACACAGGGACATAGCCTTTTTCCTTGCGCAGCGCGCGGACTGCTTCTTCCGTTTCGCCGCACAGTTCGGCGATTTTGCGGTCTGTGAAGCCCATCCGTTTTGCTTCGAACAGCTTCTCAGCCGTCAGACCTTTTGCCAGCTCCTGTTCAAAAGCAACCATTTTATGGAACTTGTGCAGGAAGAACAGGTCGATCTTCGTCAGGCTGTGCAGCTCCTCGATGGTCCAGCCGCGGCGCAGCGCCTCTGCCACGAGGAACAGTCGCTCGTCATCCGCATGCACCAGACGGGTCTTCAGTTCCTCTTCGCTGATTTCCTCTGCTCCTTTGATCTCGATGTGGTACGTGCCGATCTCCAGGGAACGGATCGCTTTCATGATCGATTCTTCAAACGTGCGTCCGATCGCCATGACTTCGCCTGTCGCTTTCATTTGCGTACCGAGCTTGCGGTTGGCAGACTGGAACTTGTCAAACGGCCAGCGCGGAATTTTGCTCACGATGTAGTCGAGCGTCGGCTCGAAGCAGGCGTACGTTTGCCCAGTTACCGGGTTTTTCAGCTCATCCAGTGTGTAGCCGATCGCGATTTTCGCCGCCATTTTCGCGATCGGGTAACCTGTCGCCTTGGAAGCGAGCGCAGAAGAACGGCTCACGCGCGGGTTTACCTCGATGACGTAATATTGGAAGCTATGCGGGTCGAGCGCGTACTGCACGTTGCAGCCGCCTTCGATGCCGAGTGCGCGGATGATGTTCAAGGCAGACGAGCGCAGCATTTGATACTCGCGGTCGGCAAGCGTCTGGCTCGGCGCGACGACGATGGAGTCACCCGTGTGCACGCCAACCGGGTCGATGTTTTCCATGTTGCAGACGACGATGCAGTTGTCGTTGGCATCGCGCATGACTTCGTACTCGATTTCCTTCATGCCAGCAATGCTGCGCTCGATCAGGCATTGCGTAATCGGCGAGTATTTCAGGCCGCTCGCGACAATTTCGCGGAGGCTTTCTTCGTCTTCACAAATGCCGCCGCCCGTTCCGCCCAAGGTGTAGGCTGGCCGCACGATGATCGGGTAGCCGATCTCGTTGGCAAAATCAACGGCTTCCTCTACCGTGCTGACGATGACCGATTCCGGCACAGGCTCGCCCAACTCCTTCATGAGGGCGCGGAACAGCTCGCGGTCTTCTGCTTGCTTGATCGATTCCAGCTTCGTGCCGAGCAGCTTCACGTTTTCCTGCTCCAAAATGCCCGCTTCGGCAAGCGCGACAGCCATATTCAAGCCCGTTTGGCCGCCGAGCGTAGGCAAAAGTCCGTCCGGCTTTTCCTGGCGGATGACGCGTGCTACAAATTCAGGCGTGATCGGCTCGATGTACACTTTGTCCGCCATGTTGGTATCGGTCATGATCGTCGCCGGGTTGGAGTTAATCAGGACAACCTCCATCCCCTCTTCTTTCAGCGCTTCGCAAGCCTGTGTGCCTGCGTAGTCAAACTCGGCAGCCTGCCCGATGACGATAGGACCAGACCCGATCACGAGGATTTTTTTCAGGTTAGCGTGTTTTGGCATAGTTTTTTTCCTCCTTAGCGGTTTCCAGCATCGCAAGAAACTGGTCGAACAGGTAGCCGGAGTCGTATGGGCCTGGAGCCGCTTCCGGGTGGTACTGGACGGAGAAGGCGTTCTTCGCTCTGTTACGCAGCCCTTCGACTGTTCCGTCATTGAGGGCGATATGCGTAATTTCCAGCTCGGTTCCTGCGAGCGAATCTTCTTTTACGGCGTAGCTGTGGTTCTGGGATGTAATGTATGTGCGCCCGGTCGGCAGCTCTTTTACCGGATGGTTGCCGCCGCGGTGTCCGAATTTCATTTTCATCGTGTCGGCGCCAGAGGCGAGTGCGAACAACTGATGGCCGAGGCAGATGCCGAACAGCGGGTATTCCCCGAGGATGCCGCGAATCATTTCGATCGCTTGCGGCACGTCTTTCGGGTCGCCAGGGCCGTTGGACAACAGGATGCCGTCTGGCTGGATGCGGCGAATTTCTTCCGCCGTCACGTTGTACGGCACGACCACCACATCACAGTTGCGCTTGGTCAGCTCGCGCAAGATGCCGTGTTTGGAGCCGAAGTCTACCAGCACGACGCGATGGCCTGTACCTGGGCAACTGAAGACGCTTTTCGTAGAGACGCGCGATACTTGATCGGTCATCAAGGCAGTGTTGTTCAGGGCTGCGAGCAGTTCGGCCAGCGGGGCTTCGCTCGTCGTAATCATGCCCTTCATCGTGCCGTGGTAGCGGATTTTTCGCGTCAGCATCCGCGTGTCAACGCCTGCAATCCCCGGGATGTCGTATGTTTTCAGCAGCTCATCCAGCGTGTTCGTATTCCGCCAGTTGCTCGGCATATCGCAATGCTCGCGGACGACGAAGCCGTGAATGTACGGACGAACAGCTTCGAAGTCGTCGCGGTTGATCCCGTAGTTGCCGATCAGCGGGTACGTCATGGTCACGATCTGTCCGCAGTAGGACGGGTCAGACAAAACCTCCTGGTAGCCCGTCAGTCCTGTGTTGAACACCACTTCCCCGTAGGATTCCTTCGTCGCTCCGAACGCCGTTCCGATAAATTCCGTTCCGTCTTCCAAAATCAATCTTGCACGCATCTATGCTCCTCCTTCATTTTCGTGGTAAAGCCGCCTTCTCCGTGGGGCACTGGCGTGTGTGGCTCTACGCCTCTTGATGTACGATCTTGCCGTCTACCAGCGTGAGGATCGGCCATCCTTTGCACGGCCATCCGGCAAACGGTGTATTGGTCCCTTTGCTCGCAAAGGTGGTCGGATCAATCGTTTTTTCTGTCGCAAGGTCGATGACGGTCACGTCTGCTACCGCTCCGACTTCCAGGCGTCCGTACGGCAGCCCGAAAGCTTTCGCTGGCTGCACCGTCAGCAGCTCGACCAGTCTTTGCAAAGTCAGCTCGCCTGTTTGCACGAGGTGCGTATAGAGCAGCGGGAAGGCTGTCTCCAGACCGACGATGCCGAATGGCGCGCGGGCCATGCCGTTCGCTTTTTCTTCCTGGGTGTGTGGCGCATGGTCTGTGGCGATCATGTCGATCGTGCCGTCTTTGAGTCCGGCGATCAGCGCCGCGCGATCCTCGCGGGAGCGAAGCGGCGGGTTCATTTTCCAGTTGGTGTCGAGGCTGTCCGGGATGTCCTCGTCGCACAAAAGCAGGTGGTGCGGCGTCACTTCGCACGTCACGTTGACGCCGGCGCGTTTTCCGTCGCGCACCAGGCGCACGGATTCTTTGGCACTGATGTGGCACACGTGGTAGTGCACACCTGTCTGCTCCGCCAGCAAAATGTCGCGTCCGACGTGGACGGACTCCGACTCGGAAGGAATGCCAGGCAGTCCGTGGCGCGCTGCGACCACGCCGTCGTGCAGGGCGGCTCCCGGGATCAGCAGATCATCGTCTTCGCAGTGAGCCACGATGGACAGCCCCAGCTCGGCTGCTTTTTTCATCGCTTTTTTCATCATCGCGGTCGACTGCACGCCGACACCGTCATCGGTCAGGGCAAAAATTCCCGCTTCTTTCAAGGCGGCGAAGTCCGTCAGCTCTTTGCCCAGTTGGCGCACGGTGATCGCGCCGTACGGAATCACGCGAGCCAGTCCCGCTTCGCGCGCTTTGTCCAAGATGTACGTCACCGTGTCCACGCTGTCGATGGACGGGCGCGTGTTCGGCATGCAGGAAATCGTGGTAAAGCCGCCGCGCACCGCCGCTTTTGCTCCTGTCTCAATCGTTTCTTTATGCTCGAAGCCTGGCTCGCGCAAGTGGACGTGGACGTCGATCAGTCCCGCGCTAATCATTCCGCCTTTGCAATCTACCCATTCATGGCCGTCGCGGGAGAGCTTTTCGCCCATCGCCGCGATCCGTCCATCTTCTACCAATATTTCTACCGGAGTGAGTTCCCCCGCCTGATTTAGTACGTTGCCGTTGCCAAGGATGATTCCCATTTTGTTTCGCTCCCTTTCAGCAGAGTTTCCAGCACAGCCATTCTAGCTGCGACTCCGTTGGTTACTTGTTTTTGAATCAAGGATGTTTCGCATTCTACCAGATCGGTGTGAATCTCAACTCCGCGATTGACCGGGGCCGGATGCATGATGACCGCGCCTGGCTTCATCATTTTGGCCCGCTCAAGCGTGAGGCCGAACGCCTTGTGATACTCTTCCTTGGAGATGTAGAGCGATTCGGTGTGGCGCTCCAGTTGCACGCGGAGCATCATGACGACGTCCGCTGTCTGAACCGCTTCCTCCATGCCGACGACTTTGACGCCTTGCGGAATTTGCGCTGGCATCATCGTCGGCGGGCCTGCGAGCAGCAGATTGATCCCGAGCTTCGGCATGGCGTGCAGATGCGATCCCAGTACGCGGCTATGGCGCAAGTCTCCGATAATCGCTACCGTCAAGCCCTCCAGCATCCCAAACTGCTGCTTCATGGTCAGCAGGTCGAGCAGGCATTGGGTCGGATGCTCGTTTGTTCCGTCGCCCGCGTTGACCAGCTTCAGGTCAACGCTTTGGGCGAGCTCTTGCAGCAGTCCTTCTTTTTTCGTGCGGATCACGGCTGCTTCCACGCCCATCGCTTCCAGCGTGCGGATCGTGTCGTACACCGTCTCGCCTTTTACGGTTGAGGAGGTTTCCGGAATGAAGTTCAACACATGTGCGCCGAGTCTTTTTTGTGCCACCTCGAACGAGAAGCGGGTTCTGGTGCTGGCTTCAAAGAACAGATTCGCCACGAAGCGGCCGTGCAGAATGTCTGCCTGCTCGCCCGGTCTCTCGGTCCAGTAATGCGCGCGGTCCAGGAGCTGGACGATCTGTTGTTTGGACAAGTCTTTCAAGCCAATCAGGTGCGCTAGGTTGTTCATCGAAATCCCTCCGATTACTCTGTTTTTTCCTGTTTTATCGAAAGAAAAAAGCTTCTTGGCTCACGTTGCCTGTCGCAAGGCAAGCGAGACAAGAAGCCGATCCGGCGCCATTTCTGGGCAGCCAAAACGACGTTCTATGCCTTGCCAGCCTCTCGGGACTGGATTTAAAGGAATGAGGAACGTTTTAGGCAATTTGTTTTTCGTCTTCGCGGGACGCTTCCCCCATCGCCGACTCTTTGCCCGGCAGGATGAGGTGCAGGAAGATTCCCAGGAAGGTGGAGAAAGCGATATTGTCAATGGTCAGGTCGCTTAGCAACCCGACACCGGCAAAGCTGATTTTGTATCCGCCAATTCCCGTTACCAGGATGGCAGCCGCGACGATCATGTTGCGCTTGTTGGCAAAATCCACTTTGTTTTCTACGTACATCCGCAAGCCTTGCGCTGCGATAATCCCGAACAGGATGATCGAGACGCCGCCAAGCACCGGAGTCGGAATCGTCATCAAGAGAGCGCTGATCTTGCCGTTGAAGGCGAACAGGATGGCGAATACCGCAGCCAGGCCGATGACCACTCTGCTGTAAACGCGGGTGATCGCCAGAACCCCGATGTTTTCGCCGTATGTCGTCGCAGGCGGTCCGCCGATGAAAGCCGCCAGGGAAGTGGCGATCCCGTCCCCGAGCAGGCTGCGGTGCAGACCCGGATTTTTCATCAGGTCGCGATCCATGACCTTGCTTGTAACCAAGAGGTGGCCCAGATGCTCGGCCAGGGTTACGAACGCGACTGGCGCGATGACGAGCGCCGCGATCCAGGCAGAACCGTCACTGATGACACTCATCACTTCGCCCACCTTGAGCGGCGGAGCGGCAAACACTTTTGCTTGCACAACCTTTTGAAAATCAATCAGTTCAGGGTGACGAACGAGCGAGTACGCATAACCGACGATAATTCCGATCAGAATGGGGATCAGGCCAAGGAAACCGCGCAGCATCACCGCTGCCAGGATGGTCACCAGCATGGTCACCAGCGAAATTTCAATCGAAGTCAGCGACATTTGCGACTGGCCGTCTACCGTCACCTTCGTCGCCATGTCTACCGCTACGCCAGCCAGGCTCAGCCCGATGACGACGATGACCGAAGCGATGACGACCGGAGGCAGCACTTTGTCCAGCCATTTGACGCCTGCCTTTTGCACGATGCCTGCGACGATGATGTACACGATCCCTGACAGGAAGCAGCCGAGCAAGGCCGTTCCGACTCCGTGCGACGCCGTCACTGCGATAATCGGACCGATGAAGGCGAAGGACGAGCCGAGGTAGTTCGGAATTTTCCCTTTGGTGATCCAGAGGAACAAGAGCGTCCCGATCCCGCTTGTCAAAAGGGCGGTAGCGACATCCAGCCCGGTCAGGATCGGCACCAGAACGGTTGATCCGAACATCGCGAACAAGTGCTGAATGGACAGTGGCAGCAGTTTGGAAATATGTGGTGTTTCATCGACGTCTACATAGTTTTTTTGGCTCATGACTTTATCTTCCCCCTGTGTTTCTTTATTCTTCCCTCTCGTCGCTGTTGTTTTCGCTCTTTCGGCAAACAAAAAGCCTCTTTGTGCGGACACAAAGAGGCCAGCTTCACCATATGCGCATGGGAAGATTCCTGCCTCTTGTCGACCTCACGGGATCGCTTATTAAAGAGGATTCATTCAATTAGATGAGCTGACGGATGGACACGATATCCATCACGTCTACCTCCGACAGTTGCACATCGACGATTTCTGTGCGTGCCGTCGGCAAATTTTTTCCAACGAAGTCCGGGCGAATCGGCAGCTCGCGATGACCGCGGTCAACGAGTACCGCCAGTTGAATCATCCGCGGACGCCCGCTGTCGATCAACGCATCCAAAGCGGCGCGTACCGTCCGTCCGGTATAGAGGACGTCATCCACGAGAATGACGGTCTTTCCGGTGATCTGCTCCGGAAGCTGCGAACCTTGCAGCACCGCATCCTCCGACTTGTGCTGGAGATCATCGCGGTAAAACGTAATGTCCAGCTCTCCGACCGGTACTTTGACGTTTTCGATCATCTCGATTCTTTCGACCAGGCGCTTCGCGAGGTAAATCCCTCTGGTCTTGATGCCAACGATGATACAATCCTCGACACCCTTGTTTCGCTCGATAATTTCGTGAGCGATACGAGTAAGCGCGCGGCGGATGGCCGCTTCATCCATGATGACACTTTTGTTAATCATCTCGATCCCTCCTCGACGGGAACAGTGGCTTTACGAAAAAAGGCTCCTTGTCAGGAGACAAGAAGCCGTCGGACAAAGAGGCCAGCTCGCGCTATGCCTGCTTGTCATTCCGTGCCCTTGCCAGCCTCACTGGACTGGATTTAAAGGTTCCATTCGTCAATTAGGATTATGTCACGAAACAAGCCCGGTGTCAACGCAATGGAAAGAAATCTAACTATTCCAATAGACAGCGATCCATTCCGGCAAGTAGTTGGCGTAGTAGCCAATATCGCCTGTAATGCCTTTGACCAGCTCGCTTTCTTTTCCGTCTGCCTGATAGAATAGCGAACCGTGCTCGGCCCGATCGAGTCGCAGGAACAAAAGCTTGCTGCCGTCCGGTGACGGGGACGGATAATAATCAGCCGTTTGCTCCGCGCCTTTTGTCCAAGGCTGTTCCGCACCGTTCGCGTCCCTCGCCCAGATGCGCTGGCCGGGAACCATCACCTTTTTCGGATCAAACGCATAGTTTGTCGCTTTTCCTCTGGAAAAAAACAGCGTGTACGGCGGCTTTGCCGTCCAGACCGGATACGTATCCACGCTGTCAGCCGGGCTCGCCGAGACGACTTTGCCGTCGCGATTTGCCAGCTTCAGATGTTTGTTTTGCGTCGCCATCCGGTCCGTCCCGTCGATGAAGGCGAGCTGCTGGCTGTTCGCCGTCCAAGAGAGCCACTGCGGGTAAGCCAGACCTGTGCCCGGCTCGATCGGCTTTTTCGCTGGCTGCTTCAGGTTGAACAACTGGATTGGCACGCCGTCCGCAGACAGCGAAGCGGCGTTGTATCGCACGTAGTAGGCGACGAGCTGGCCGTCGGGCGATACGTTCATCCCTGTGGCTGCCAGGGCGTAAATGCCTTCTTCGACATTGGGCGGTTCCGCGAGCGGATAAGTAGCCAATGGCTGTCCGGCCAGATTTTGCAGGACGAACGTCATCGGACGGTTTTTCCCCGCCTCTGTGGAAGTCAAAATCGCTTCTCCGTCCGGCATCCAGGTGAAGTCGAAGAAAGCGGCAGGCGTCGCAGCTCCTGCGGCCACTTCTCCGTTGTCGCGGACTTCCTTGAGCACGAGCACGCCTCGAGGCTGCTCGCTGCTGCCTGCATTGACGATATAAGCCACCTGGTTTCTTTTCGGCGACCATTTCGGCACTCCCGTGACGGGCCTGTCGTCGAGCTGAACCGCTCCGCTGCCATCCGCGCGAACGAGCCACAAGTAGCCGGGGGCGGAATAACGGTCGGCTCCTTTGTATTTCACGAACAAAAGCCATTGGCCATCACCGGACCAGCCGACGATTTCCGCCAGTCCGTCTTTCGTAATCGGCTTTGGCGCTCCATTTTTGTCCTGTAGGTCCAGCAAGTACAACTGTTGGTTGCTCGTAAAAGCGATCTGCGCCGGAACGGTCACTTCCTTGTTGCTTCTGACCGGGAGCTGCCCCTGTTCGGCTGCCATGGACTGTCCACCCGCAAGCGCCAGCATGCCGAGCATCGCCGCCACAGAGACCGCTTTGCGCCATATTCGGTTCATGAGTATCCCCTCCTCGCCAAACTCGATTGAAAAAACGCCAGAAAAAAACGGCTGCCCTCTTCTAGCGTTTTCGAATCCCAAAGCCTTTATGCCTTTATGTACGATCACAAGCTCGCAGGTGCAAGCAGCAAAAAGCGATTGCCGTACAAATCCTCAAAAATCGCTTCCATGCCGTAGACGACTTCGACAGGCTCGCTGACAAACTTCACGCCGCGCTGACGCATCGTTTCATACGTCTGCCAAAAATCGTCCGTCTCCCACACCCACATCGGGTTTTTGCCGACGGCCGCGAGCATCTCCCGTGCGATCTCCTCCCGGTGCCAGTGGGTCGGATCATGCAGCACGATTTCCAGCTCCTGGCCGGGAAGGCCGACCGTCAGCCAGCGCGAGCCGTCGTCCATGCGCGTGTCCATCCGTTTTTCAAAGCCGAGCTTTTCCGTGTAAAATTGCAGAGCTTCCTCGCAATCGCGAACGTACAGCGTCACATGCGCCAGTCTTTTCAGCACTTGCCTTCCTCCCGTCTTTTACGCCTGTCTGAGAAAGTCTACGAGATCGCTCAAATCTTTCGGCATGGGCGCCTCGAACTCCAGCCGCTCCTGCGTGCGCGGATGAGTAAAGCCGAGCGTCTTCGCATGCAGAGCCTGTCCGTCGATCTCCAGCGTGTTTTTCGGTCCGTATTTCGGATCGCCCGCCAGCGGATAGCCGATGTATTTCATATGGACGCGAATTTGGTGCGTTCGGCCCGTCTCCAGTTTCAACTCCACCAGCGTGTATTCCTTGAAGCGCTCCAGCACGATAAAATGCGTCACAGCAGGCTTGCTGTTTTCAAAGACGACCGCCATCTGCTGGCGATTTTTCGGGTCGCGTCCGATCGGCGCGTCGATCGTGCCCATCTCGTGCGGAATGACCCCGTGGACGATCGCGATGTATGTGCGCGTCACAGAGTGCTCCTTCAACTGTTCAGCCAGGCCGACATGCGCCTTGTCGTTTTTCGCTACCATGAGCAGCCCTGACGTGTCCTTGTCGATGCGATGCACGATTCCCGGGCGAAGGACGCCGTTAATGCCGGACAAATCTTTGCAGTGCGCCAAAAGTCCGTTGACGAGCGTACCGCTGTAATGCCCCGGAGCAGGGTGAACCACCAGTCCGCGCGGCTTGTTGACGACGACGACGTCGCTGTCCTCGTAAACGATCTCAAGCGGCATCGGCTCCGGCTTGATTGCCATTTCTTTTGGCGGCGGAACGCGCAGCGTAACCTCATCTTCTGCCTGCAGCTTGTAGTTGCTCTTGATCGGCTCCCCGTTTACCGTTACGCGACCTTCCTTGATCCACGCCTGTACCTGCGAGCGCGACCAGTCTTCATTTTGCAGCGTGATGAACTTGTCGATCCGCTCGTTTGCGTCCTCAGGCTCCACGTTCCAATCATAACGTTCGAATAGTTGCGTGTCGTTCATGTTTGTCTCCTCACAAAGTTACTGTCCGTACCCCGTTTCGTATCACCCGAAACGGGCATTACCGTCCGCTTTTCCTGCCTTCCAGGAAGACATCCAACAGCAAAATGCCGACGCCGATCGTAATCGCCATGTCCGCGACGTTGAAAATCGGGAAGTTAATCAGGGTGAAATCCAAAAAGTCCACGACTTGTCCGGTCGTTGCGCGGTCGATAAAATTACCGATGGCCCCACCCAACACGAGGGACAATGCGAAAGAAGCGCGCGGCTGTTTTTTGCCGAGGCGGATCAGCGAATACACGATGCCGACGACGACGGCAACCGTAATGACAATAAAGAGCCAGCGCTGATTTTGCAAAATGCCGAACGCGGCCCCCATGTTGCGGTGCGAGGTGAGATGAAACACATCCGCGATCAACGGGATGGATTCTCCCCGCTCCATATGGTTCACTACAAGGTGCTTGGTCCACTGATCCAGTCCAATAATCACAGCCGCAATAAGAAAATACAACAATGGAACGTCCTCCTTCATCTGCTTCGACCAGCCATGAAAACACAATGTCAAATGCTCATTTTACCAGAGTGCGCTCACGTGAACAAGCGCCTCGCCTTTTTGTACAGCCGATACCCTTTGCGCACCCCGTTGAGCACCCACAACGGAATTTTCCAGCCACGGTCCTTCAAAAACGGAAGGTATATCTTGTAGTACGCCTTGCGCAAATCCCGCCATTTGCTGTCCGGAACGTTCTTGTAGTAGTCCGAGACGTCAATGAGGTACCCCCGCCCCTGGTCCATCAGCACGTTTTTGCCGTGGACGTCGTGCGGAAACAGCCCCTTTTCGCGCGCTTCCTTCAGTGCCCGCTCCACGTCCTCGATCACCTGAGGCGGGATGGGGATGCCAAAACGAGCGCAGTCAAACAAAGAAATGCCGTTGATTCGTTTAATGACCAGATAGCCTTCGCCATAGTCGTACATCATCGGGAACGAGCGCGTCTCCCCGAGCTTTTTGTACACCTCGATCTCCTGCTCCCAGCCTGGTCTGCCTGGGGCGTACAGCTTGATGACCACACGCGGATAATCGGGATGGGCAAAGACGGCGGCGTAGTTGCCGGTGCCGACCAACTCCCACGGATAGGGGATGTGCAGGGCGACGACCGGATCGTCAGGCGACTGGCTTTCTATCTTTACTTCTTTCAAAAAAGCTTGCAACACTTCTCGGTCAATGCGCATAGGTCCCCATCTTTCATTCCATACCGGCTTCTTTATGTTGATTCTAGCAAAATGAATTTTTTTTAAAAACCCCGTAAGCAAAAAAACTCCCAAGCGGCCGAAAACGCAAAAAGAAGAACGAGGCAGCTATGTGCCCGCTCTTCCTTGCTATTGGCTCATACATTGATTTCCGAAAACCAGTCCCGAATCGCTTCTTGCAGCTTGGAAAGCGAAGTCGCATTCGTCGCCTCGCAGTAGATGCGCACCAGCGGCTCCGTGCCCGAAGGACGGATGAGCACCCAGTGCCCTTCTTCCAAAAGCAGCTTGATCCCGTCCATCCGGTTGATCCCTTGCACCGCGTACGGACCGATCCGTTCCGGCGGCGTGGTCACCATCTGCGAAATCCACTTGTCTTTTTCCGCAAGCCGCATGTCGATGCGCGTATGGAACAGCTCGCCGAACTGATCGTACACATCGCGCAAAATCTGGTCGATCTCCTTGTTTTCATAGGCGACCAGCTCTGCGAGCAGCAGATTAATCAGCACCCCGTCTTTTTCAGGGATATGGCCGAGAATGCTCGCGCCTCCGCTCTCCTCGCCGCCGATCAGGACGTCTCCCTTGCGCATTTGTTCCCCGATGTATTTGAAGCCGACAGGCGTCTCCACCAGTTCCAGCCCGTAGCGCTCTGCCATATGGTCGAGCAAATGCGTGGTCGCTACCGTGCGCACGATGCGCCCGGTCAGCTTGCGGTTTTTCACCAGGTGATAGGTCAACAGGACGAGCACATCGTTTGGCGGAATGTATTGTCCAAACCGATCCACGACGCCGAAGCGGTCAGCGTCGCCGTCATTGGCAAGCCCGAGTGTCGCCTTGCGTTCCAGCACTTCTTTTTTCAGCAAGCCGAGATGCTTGTCATTTGGCTCAGGCAAATCCCCGCCGAAAGCCGCGTCTGGCGTCTCCCGGATGCCGATCGTCTTCACCCCGGCTTCTACCAAAAGCGAGCTGACATACCCCTTGCCTGCCCCGTGCATCGCATCCACCACCACGTGCAGGGACGACCCGCGCAAAATGTCCATGTTGACGATGCGCCGCAGATGCGCCTCGTAATGGGGCCGCAGCACGATCACTTGCAGCAGCCTGTCGCGGGTCGCATCTGCCAAAGAAACCGTCGGCACCTCTTTGGCGGATGCGATCTCGCTGATCCAAGCTTCCAGCCGGGCGGTAATTTCCGGCGTCGCCGGACCTGCGTACTCGGGAATGTATTTGATGCCGTTGTACTCAGGCGGATTGTGGCTGGCGGTGACCATGATCGCTCCGCTGGCGGCAAAATGCTTGACCCCGAAAGCGACAGCAGGCGTAGGGGCCGCCTCATTGACCAGGTAAGAGCGTATCTGGTTCGCGGCCAGCACGCTGACGATTTCCTCGGCGAATCGCCGACCGAGAAAACGCGTGTCGTGCCCGACCAAAATCGGCTGCTCCTGTTGGCCGATTTCTTTTGTATAGCTGGCGATAGCTTGCGCGACTATGCGGACATTTTCCATCGTAAAGCCGTCCGCCACGATGTCGCGCCAGCCGTCCGTACCGAAACGGATTGCGGTCATCTCCATCTCTCCCCTCGTTAGCGCAACTCATTCACTTTTTCCAAATAACGCAGAACAGTAGCTACGAACGTAGCATGAGACCAGGTCAAAGGCGCAACCGATACGGGAGCACCCGAATACGGGTCAAGCTGCTCGGACAGCACGCCGCTTTGCAGCGAATGGCGCACGACCCACAGAAGCCTGTTTTTCGGCTCTTGCAATTCTTCGAGCGATTTTGCCTTGGCGATCTCCCAATCCGCCACCCATAGCGTGCAGATGATCCACGGGTTTCCCGGCACTCTGGCAATATCGTGCGACTTTTTGAAGTAGTAGTCGCCCTGGTAGCGGGCGAAGCCGCCTACTTCCGTGTCGACCCGCAGGCTCTTTTTCACAGCCTCCATCGTGCGCTGCACGCGCGGATCGTCCACCGGGAACACTTCGAGGGCAAACAGCGCGTACAGGCTGCTTTCCACCGTAAAGTCTTTTTCCACGCCTCCGTCCGGGCGCAAGTAAATGCCGCGCAAAAACCGGCCGATCCCCGGGTCGTACAAATGCTTTTCCATAGCGGCGCGAATGCTTTTCGCCCCGTCCTCGTAGCGCTTGTGGCGGCGGTCGTCGCCGAACAGTTGCGCAAACCGCGCCGCAGCCATCAAGCCCGCGTACACCGTGGCGCTCGTGAACGTGAAGATGCCGCGCCGCTCCTCCCACAAGTCATAGCTCGGCTTCGGCAGCTCCAGGGTCGGGTGAACGTATTCCAGCAAAAAGCGGGCAGCCGGGCGAACGAGTGTCGCATACAGCGCCTGGCAGTCTTCAATCTGCTTGCCGCTCTTGTACTGCTCCCAAAGGGCGTACAGCACCAAAGCCGTCTCATCCTCCTGAATCGGGAGCTGGACTTCGCCGTCTACGACGTACGGATGCCAACTGGAGCCGACAGAGCCGTCCGGGTTGTATTTGTGCTGCAAATAGCCGTCTTCGTTCAAGGCTTGCGCGCAAAACGTAAAAAACGGAGCGACCGTTCCCGTGTAGCCGGCCTTCGCCATGGCGCTGGCGATCAGCGCCCCGTCCCGCGGCCACATGTAGCTGTAGTGGTCGCGGTTAAACTGGAGGATGTCGGAGTCGTTCGCGGCGAGAATCGCTCCGTTCTGGTCGATCTGCGTCCGCACGAGAAGCAAGCTGGTCTTGTACAGATGGACGACCTCCGGGGGAAGGTCGGCGAAATCCCGCTCTTCCTTGTTCACCCAGCGCCGCCAGTACACGGCTACCCGGCCCAGCAGCCGATCCGGGTCGTTGTCCAGCACGTACTGGTTCAGCGTTCTCACGGCGTCGTACGAATCCCCGACGCACAGCCAGTAGTACATCGTTTTTTCCTCGTGCGGCTGCAGCAGCAAGCGAAACGAAATCGTGCTGTCCACAGAGCCTTGCGCGATCGGATTGCCGGCGAGCAGCCCATCTTCCGCGTCGCGCCACGTTCCTTCCGCATAGTTGAACCGCTTGATGCCGACGCTGAACTGGTCGATTCCGCCTTCCGGTGTTTTGCCGTTGGCCATCATGTACACGTTGCGTTTGTAGTGATAGACAGTGGAGAGAATCGGGTCGTACACGGCGGTGTCCCCGACCTCCGTCTCGTTCAGGCTGAAGTCGTGGTTGAAAAACAGCCGGATCTCCCGCGCCTCGCTGGCATGATTGCGGACGCACACTTTTTTCAAATAAATCGGATCGCGCTGGTGCACGCCATCTGCCATCTGCAAGGAGACGGCCAGATGCTCATGATGGGCATGAACATCTGTCACCAGCGACTCCCGGTCATAGCCAAGCTGCCGCTTCCAGCCATCCTCATCGAGCCAGGAGAACCGTCCCTGTACCCAGATTCCCAGCTTACTGAAATGTCCGCCGACATGATTCAGTTGGCCTACATACGGATAGTAAAGATCGCGCATGTGCAGCCTGTCGTCAAAATTAATCAAAAGTTTCCCGTTCCCGACGACGAGCGGTCTCGGCATGCCTTCACATCCTTCCTTCCCGTACTCAGGCTGTCGATTCTCTTTTTCCTCATTGATACTCCGCAATCCGTCTGGCGTAGGAGGAGGCGAGCGTTGCCGCCGTTTCTGCCGTCGCTCCTTGCGAAATGACTCTGACGTGCGAATCTTCCGAGTCAGGCAAAATCAGCACCCAGCCGTTCGTATCGTAAACCTTGATTCCGTCCACGAGTTCAAGCAGCTTGCCTTTGTTTTCCTCCAGCACTTTGCGCATCACTTTGCCTTTCGCTCCCCATGGGCAAAAGACCGTTTTGCGCTCCATATGGCACGCAGGCAGAAGCTCCAGCAGCACGCTGAGCGGCTTTTCCTCCTGGGCTAGGTAGGACAGAATGCTCATCAGGCTGTACACCGCGTCAAACAGCGGATGGAAACGCTCGTCGGACGCTACCTCCATCATCGCGCGCGGCGCTACTTTCGTCCGCACGACCTCGATTTGCAGCAGCCCGGCGAGGTGCTCCAGCTCGGCTGGCGCGCTGACTGGCAAGCCGATCCGCTTGTGGCGACCGCTGCAAGCCAAAAGCTGCAAGGCCAGCAGTTGCTCCGTCGACAGCTTCGCGCCTTCCTCGGTGAACAAGGCGAACGCTTCTCCGTTTTTGTCCAGGCGTATGCCGAGATCGGCTTTCTTTTTGCTGATGCCGTCCTGGATCGCTCCATACGTGACCGTCACGCCCAGATCGTGAAGCAGCGGGGCGAGAAAAGTCGGGAAAAACCGCGTTTCGCTGTCGATCAACAGGTGAAAACGCTGGCGCTGGATGGATGGCACATCAAGCTGCTCGGCCAAGGCGCGCAAGTAAGCTTCCTGGACCTGATGCTCGACGTGCAGTTCGCCCAAATGGTGCAGGTTGCGCACATACGTCTCCTGCCAGTAGGCATTTTCGATTTTCCGCTCCATGTCGCGCGAGATCGGCAACCCTTTCTGGTCGATGAACTGGAGGACGATCTCTTTTTCGTCTCCGTTTTCATTCATGAATACATGGATGCCGCCGATGCACGCGAGCGAGCGGACGCCGTAGCGGATGAGCGGGGAGTTGCCAACGCCGAGATCCACCGTGTCAATGCCCGAGGAGCACAAGCTCGTCATGATGCTGTGCTTG
This sequence comes from Brevibacillus sp. FW301-21C12A, assembly GCF_058788915.1. Taxonomy (NCBI): domain Bacteria; kingdom Bacillati; phylum Bacillota; class Bacilli; order Caryophanales; family Paenibacillaceae; genus Brevibacillus; species Brevibacillus sp. FW301-21C12A. Next base: position 157,989 of record NZ_JBYTBG010000003.1, on the reverse strand, counting down.
AGCAACTGGGCAAAAGGATGCGAGCACGCAGACAGCGCGATTTTGCTGCCGGGCTTTTGCAAATAGGCATATGCGGCAGCGAGCCGCGTCACGAACTCCGGCGTGATGTCTATATTGCCGATGCCTTTGATCCCGCTGTTTCCGAACAAATTTTTCGTCTGCTTCATGCCGTAGATGAGAGAAGTCGTCACGATCGCGCTTTCTCCCACTTCCTTGTCCGGCCAAATCTTGACGCCTGCCTTCACGACGGATTTCGCGCCGATCAGGCAATTGTCGCCGATGACCGCACCGTCTCCTGTCTGCACGCAATCGGCAATGCGGACATTGCGGCAGAGTGTGGTCCCGGTGATTTCCGTCTTTTTCCCGATGACGTTGTTCTCCCAGAAGATCGCTCGCGACAGCTTGCTTCCCGAGGAGACGACGGTGTTGTCTCCGAGCACGGTATAAGGCCCGACCTCCACTCCCGCCTGCAGGTGTACATTTTCACTTATATAAACCGGCCCCTCCAGCCGCACGGAAGAGTCGACACGGACGTGATTTTCCAGAAAAATGCGCGGGGCAATTTCCTGGGCTTTGATCTCCAGGTTGACACGGCCGTCCAGCAGGTCAAACTGTGCCTGGCGATATACTTCCAGAGAGCCGATATCCGACCAGTACCCGCTCGCTTCGTAGCCGTAGAGCGGTTTTTGCTCCTGTAAAAAGTACGGAAAAATTTCTTTGCTGAAATCGACTTCTTTTTTTTCTTCTATATAAGACAGCACTTCCGGCTCGCAGACGTACATCCCGGTGTTGACCGTATCGCTGAACACTTCCGCCCAGCTTGGCTTTTCCAGGAAACGGGTGATCCGCCCGCGTTCGTCCGTCATGACGACGCCGAACTCCAGCGGCGTCTCCACACGGGTGAGAATCAGCGTAGCCAGGGCGTCATTCTGCTCATGAAAGCGAATCGCCGCCGTCAGATCAATGTCTGTGAGCGTATCCCCGCTGATGACGAGAAACCGTTCATCGAGAAAATCGGCGCAGTTTTTCACGCTGCCCGCCGTTCCGAGCGGCGTCGTCTCTTCAAAGTACACGAGGGAAACACCGTAGCGCGAACCATCGCCAAACGTATCGCGGATGACATCAGGCAGGTACTGGAGCGTGACTGCAATCTCTGTAATTCCGTGCTTTTTCAACAGATCGATCGTGTACTCCATGCACGGCCGGTTCAAGAGTGGCACCATTGGTTTTGGAGTATGGGACGTTAACGGACGTAGACGTGTACCTTTACCACCAGCCATAATTACTGCCTTCATCTTTTTTCCTTCCTCCTTCATCATCGTTGCGAGCATGCGCTGTTTGTGCTTATTTCTCCGATAGCGCCAGACGGTTTACGCCAAGCGATCGGTACTCCTCTATGGTCTGGGTCGCCAAAGCCGTCCAGTTGTAATGGTGCAAGACGTCGTTTTGCGCTGTTTGCGCCATCTGACGCCGTTTTTCCGGGTCCTGTAAAAGCCAGCGAAGCTGATCGGTGAGCGAATCCGGATTTCCCGCGTACATCGTCGCTCCGTTTTCTCCGTGCCGGACGATTTCGCGAAGCCCGCCCGTATCGGCCACCAAAACCGGCACTCCCAGCGCCATCGCTTCCAGAGCCACGATGCCAAATGGCTCATACAGACTGGGGAAAACCGCGAGATCAGCCAGCAAAAACAGTTGGTCACGCCGTGCGTCGTCGACAAAGCCGAGAAACTTCACGCGGTCCGCTATGCCCATCTCTTCTGCGCGCCGCTGCCACTGCCCTTGCATCGGCCCTTTGCCCGCAATGAGCAGCGTGGCGTGGCCGAACTCGTAGCGCAGTCTGGCCATCGCTTCGAGCAGAAGGTGGACTCCTTTTTCCTGCACCAGACGCCCGACAAAAAAGAGGACGGGCCCGTCGCCAATCGACAGCTCTTCGCGCAGCTTGCCTTTGTCGAATGCTGGCGGCGGAGCCAGATCGACACCGTTGTATATGACGCGCAGCTTCGACTCGGGGATGCCGAACAGCCGCCGCACTTCCTCTGCCATGTAGTGGCTGCAAACAATGACCCGATCCGAAGCGTGGGCAAGTGTTCGCTCGCTCTCGTGAATCCGCTCCTGAAACGGCGTGTGAATCCCTTGGTGCCGCCCGTGCTCCAGGGCGTGGATCGTGCTGATGAGCGGCAGCGAGTAGCGCTCCCTGATTTCCATGGCGGCCCAGCCGACCAGCCAGTCATGGGCGTGAATGATGTCAGGCCGCACGCCGCTATTCCACAAGCGTTCGGTGGCATCTGCCATCGCCAGGTTAAGCTGGAACACCCATGACAGAAAGTCTTCTTGCTCTGCGGGAATGTACGTCGGCAAACGGTGTACGTGGACACCATCCATGACTTCCTCCGCCACGCTCCAATCCGATGCCCGGGTCAGCACGTGCACCTCAAGGCCCTGGCGCACCAGATGCCGGGCGAGATCGTAGACGGCGCGGCCGAGCCCGCCCACCACGTGCGGCGGAAATTCCCAGGCCAGCATCAGGACGACTCCGGCCGGCTCCGGCCCTTTGCTTGCCGCTACTAGCTGACGCGATACGTTCACTCTATGCGTTTGTTTAGGCAAATAGTACGTCTCATCCATGTGGGGAAAAATCGGGAAAGCAGTCTCCATCTGGGCAATTTTCTCTATGTCCAGTCTGTTTTCGCGAAGCATCGCGAGCAACTCGCGCATGCCCGCCAGGTGATCGTGGGTCCGGCGCACCGCGTATTCGACGACGGTTTGCCCATCCAGGATGAACGCCCAGTCGCTGCTTTGTGCCAGCATCAGCTCTCTGGCCGCCTGGCGCAAGGCGCGGCTGGCAAGCTCGTCGTGCTCTGGCTCCTGCCCGCCGTTCTCGTAAAAAGCGGTCACGGCCTCAATCAAGTCGCGCTCCGCCTGATGCAGATGCCGATAAATCCAGCCGTTTTTTTCATTCAGCCACACTTCCCCGTAGCCGTTGCGTCCCCAGGTCGACATCGGCAAAAATCCGCGGTCTTGCTCGGGGTACTCCGCGAGGTACTCCGACGGGGTAATCAGCTTCACCGTTTGCGAATCGCACGCGGTCTTGCGCAGCAAATAGTCCAGAAACTGCGGCCCCTCGTACCACCAATGCCCGAACAGCTCGGCGTCGTACGTGGCGACGACCAGCGGCTTGCGGTCCATCCACGCTGCCGCCGCTTCGACCTGGCGCTCCCGGTGGTACAGGAAGTGGCCTGCATGCGAAGCGGCCTTTTCCCGCGCCCAGTCCGGCTGATACAACTGCTTTTCCCCATGGGGTCCCGTGATCCGGTGGTATTTCAACCCGGTATGTATGCGGATGCCGGCAGGGTGGATGTACGGCTCGATGTAGTCCATATCCCTGTCGAAGCCAATATCCCGGTAATATTCCCGGTAATCGTAGTCGCCGGGATAGCCGTTGGAGGAGCTCCACACCTGGCTGGAAGCAACTTCATCCCTGGCGAATGCCACCACGTCATGGCCAGTGCCGAGCGGGGCGAGCACGCCTCTTCTCGGTTGGGGCGTTGCGTGCTCAATCGTGTGGGAGTCGACGAAAAAGTAGTGCAGCCCTACCTCTTTCAGCAGCCGATCCAGCCCTGGCGTATAGCCGCACTCCGGCAGCCAGATTCCGCGCGGGCGCCTGCCCAGGATTCGTTCGTGGGTGTCGATCCCTACCCGAAGCTGCGCCAAAATCGCTTCTTCGGTTTCTACAAAAGGCAGAAACGCGTGTGTCGCCGCGCATGTAATCAACTCCAGGCAGCCGCTGTCGGCGACCCGCTTGAAGCCTTCGACGAGCCGGTAATCCAGCTTGCTGCAAAACGAGGCGATCCCGCGAAACCGTTCCAGGTACATTTTGGCGATGCGCTGTTCTTGCGGGTTGTTCGCCGCACGCTTTACTTCTTTGCCTGCCAGCTCCACCGTTTTGGCGAGATGCGCGCGAAACCGCGTCACGATAAGCTCGTCGTCGAGCATCGACAGCAAGGTAGGAGACAAGGCAAGCGTCATGCGAAAAGCGATTTTGTCCGAGAGAAGCTTGTCGAATACCATGAGCAGCGGGATGTAGCATTCCAGCATGGCTTCGTACATCCAGCGCTCTTCCAGGCGATCGTCCCGGTCCCCGTGCCGTACGTAAGGCATGTGGGCGTGCAGCACGAGGGAGAGATAACCGTTATGCACAGTGGACACCTCACTTATTTGGATGTTTTCGAATAGAGGGAATACGAGGAAAAGTTCTCAAACCAGGCAGGTGTTGAAGGATCGGGTGCAGGCTCCACCAACGGCTCTCCCCAGGCAGCTTTTGTATTTCGCGGAGTCACGACCACATCCGAGCGCAAAATCGGACAAAAGCGGCCATGCTCAAATAAACCGAAGTCCATGATATACGTCCGCCCTGGCAACACGTCGTACACGTACCAGGAGTGCGCATCCTCGTTCACCAGGATGTCTCTGACAGAATGGGCATTTTGGCCATCGAACAGGTGCTCCGTCACGTCGTACAAGCGCAATCCCTTTTGAATATGGCGAAAATCTGCCCGTAAGTACGATGCCACCATTCTCATTCGTGGCCAGGTGATTTCCCAGTAGACGAACAGTACGGTCGGACCTTGCGCCATTACTTTGACGATATCCCGCCCGTAAAAGGCCGGAAGCTGCCAATCCCCGTCTCGTAGGGATGGCCGCGAAGGCGTCTGTCGATTCTCCGACGACACACGCTCCACCTTCGCCCTGTCTTTTTGCAGACGATATTTTACCTGGCCTATGGTCAACCCGCATTCTTTGGCAATTTGTGCGATGGATTTGGATTGTGCACGCAATTCGAGAATTTTTTCCAGCATCGTGATGCGCTCCTTTCCGCCAAGTTTCCCTTCCGCTATCCACTTGCATGTCGTCTTTATATATTCACAATGTCATCATAGCGAAAGCTGTTAACAAAGGCTGTCGAATGTTGGACGCACATCCCTTCTTCTTTTGTCGATAAACAATCATGTTTTCGTCACTGCCAAACAAAAGTCGAGAAAGCAGCTTTGGAAATCGCTTTCACAAGTCGAAGGCTGCCTCGCTTTCTTTCCCCGGTTTTTCGTGTACTCTACATCTTACAAAGGCAACAGAGCTTCCATGCTTTGCTTTATGAAAAATTGATTACAAAACATTGTTGGAACAAGCGAATTTTTTTTAAGGCAGGGCTGCCGCTTGTTCAGGCACGCAAAAAACCCGCCTTGTCAGCGGGTTGGTCTTGCGCTTATCTGCGTTTCGTAATTCTGCCGGAGCTTCCTACCTTCGTGCGCGGAGGCGACTTGCTTTTCGGCTTGGTAAAAACCGAGGATTTTTTCGAGGAAACGGACGAGTTGCTGTCGGACGAGCGAATAATTTTGCCTGTGCTCCCGCTAGACGACGTATCCTGCTTTTTGAACAGGTTGCCGTCCTGGCCGACTTTAGCGCTGCTCTTCTTCTTGCTGTCGCTGCGCTTTGTAATGCTGCCCGTGCCTTCCTTCGTGATCGGCGGCGCAGCCTTTTTCTCCGCCTCGGACGGCACGTGGTAGCTGCCTGTCGGCTTGTAAATGTCCTTGCTCGAATAACCGCGATAGCTGCCCTTCGAGCTTTTTTTATGTCCATCGAACAGGTCGTCGAGGACGCTGGCCAGGATGTAGCCCTGTAAAAAGGACGAATCGTAGTTTTCCCGGACGTACTCCTTCGTATCGACCTCAATCAGCGTGTCGGACGGCTTCGCCTGATCTTGCTGCAAATGGTACAGCTCGTCAGGGTAGATGAGGAACATGTGCTCTGCATCTTCTTTGGAAATCTCGTCCGGCTGCTTCTGTTCAGCAAGCTCCTTCGCTACCTCAGGCACCGTCTTGTTTTCAGCGCGGTAAATGCGCGACGTCTGCCCGTTATCTTTTGTGGAGACGGATTCGAGCGGATAGCTCTCGCCAATCGCGGGGCTGCCGCAGCCGGCCATTGACAGCAGAAGCACCGCCGGAATCAGCAAAAGCTTGATCCATTTCATCCAATCGTTCGGCATGCCCACCCCTCCTTACGTTCCGCGAAGTACCTGCACATCCGCTGGCAATACCGCCTCTCCTTCGTACAGCATGAATCTTCCATCCTGCCATTCGATCCGCAGCAGCTCGCGGCCATCGGATTGAAACTGCCAGATGTACTGCTCGCCGGACGTATGGAACGGCGCTTTGCCAACCACCTGGACTCTTCCGTTGTACTGCTCCTCCAGATGGTACGTCACATCGTCCATTTCAATCGTGGTCGGCACCTCGTCAACCGAATCGAGGCGGCCGTCGATGACGCTGTAAAGCTGAAAAATCGTTTTTTCGCGTTCTTCGATGTATAAGTAGCGGATGGTCGTTCCATCCTGCAAAGTCAGCATCGTCGCGTTGCGGCTCGCATTGGTCGACTTACCCGTGACCTGGTAGGTAACAAGCGAGACTTCCACCACGTCACCGGGTCCTACTGTCAGGATGCTCTTTTCCGGCGCAGGCGGCTCATGCTTGGCAAATAAGTTTTGAATGCGTTTGAACAAACTCATCTGGTCCTACTCCTTCCTTAGCCTTCCCTAGACCAATGCGCCGAGAATGAGCGCCCCTACCACGTGCAGCGATCCCGCCACCATGGCGTGTCCTACCATGCCTTGCTGGGTTCCGCGCTCCAGGTCAAGTCCGGTAAAGGTTTTCAACAACAGCTCGGCGATTTTCTCCAACAACAGCAAGATGATAAATGAGACCACAGATACCAACAGCGCGATCCACAGATCGTTCGAATTGAGAATTGACTGCGACAAAATATACCCTTGGGCAAACAGCTTCATCACAAAGCGGGTTGTGACAGCCACGTTGCCTTTTTTGATTTCGGCGATGTCCTTGTATTTTGTGAACAGCGTGTCAATCCACATCAACAAAAACAGCAGAATGCCGCCAGCACCCGTCCAGACCAGCATCCCCAGTATTTGCTGCAAATCCACGTCGATCCCCCCGTAGCCCAAAAGAGTTGAGAAAGCTCGGCTTCGCCACCTGTTTTGGACGAAGCCTTTTCGTTGTCATTTCGATTTCCTCAAGGAAAAAGGGGCACCGCCCAAGCGGTTTACCCCTCGTATTTTTTCAACAGCGCGGCCAGCTCGTCTTCCACCTGCTGGTCTTTGGACAGTTTCGCGATTTCGTCGTCGAGCGAGCTTTGCTTTTTGTACAGCTCCCCGCTTGCTTCTGCCTCCGCTTCCATTTGCAGCGCTTTTTCTTCCATGCGCTTTAAGCCCGCCATCGCCGAGTTGCTGTCGAATCCGGCCATCGTCTGGTTGATCGTCTTCTGGGCTTTCGCCGCATTCACGCGGGCGACGAGCGTCTCGCGCTTGTTTTTCAGCTCGGTAATCTGTTTTTTCATTTCCGCCAGCTTGTCGCGCAGTCCGTCTGCCGCCAGCTTGTTTTTCTCGTAAGCTTCCTTGTATTCGGCCATTTTTTGTTCAGCCGCTTTCTTCTCTTCCAGTGCGCGGCGGGCCAAGTCGATATTTTTCGCTTGCGCAGCTACGTGTGCCTGCTCATCGCGCTTTTTCACCAGCGCTTCCTGCTCTTCATACAGCACCTTGAACTTTTTCTCCAGGGCGATCTGGGCAGCGACCGCTTTTTCTGCTTCATTCAGGTCGTCTTGCATATCGCGCAAATATTGATCGGTCATTTTGATCGGATCTTCTGCTTTTTCAATCAGGGCATACAGGTTGGACATGGTCAAATCGCGAAGCCGTTTAAAAATGGACATGGTTCGTTCCTCCTTCAGTACGTGCCGGGTAATTCGGCCCAGTTTCGCCGCACCCTTTATACATGTATCTACGTTACTTACGCAAGCAAGTTTCAAAATGATGCGGATTTCTTTTTCAAGAGCTTTTTTCTGCCAACGACGGCACGCTGATTTTCGCCTTTTTGTCCGCTTCGTCCCATTGCAAATAGGCGTCGAAGCGCTCTTTTCCTTTGGCAAAGCCTTTGATGAGATTCGTCTTGCCCGTCTCCATCAGCTTTTTCACGGCAGCGGGCGTGATCTTTTTGCTCATGATCGTCTTCGATACGGTCACGGTGCACTGCGACTTTTTGTAGTTGGCGCACCCGTAAAAATCGCCCTTGTCCACGAAATCCCCGCCGCATGCCCGGCAGGTCGCCACTTTGGAGCCGAGCGAAAACTTCGTCGCCTGCTTCGATTTGGGCAGCGCCTCGACGTCGTAGCCTTCCAGTTTCCACTCGCGCGACTGCTCGACGGCATCTTCGACGATTTTATGCGAGAGCTTGCGCACTTGTTCCATGAAAACTTGTGCGGAGGCTTCTCCCTGCCCGATCTCCTGGAGGCGCTGCTCCCATCTTGCCGTCATTTCCGGGGAGGCGAGAATTTTGTCGCCGATCACGTCAATGAGCAGCATGCCCTTTTGCGTCGCAAACACCTGGTTTTTGCGCACCTCGATGTACTTGCGCTCTTTGAGCATGTTGATGATCCCGGCGCGGGTCGCTTCCGTGCCCAGCCCTTCCGTTTTCATCAGCACCTTTTCCAGCTCCTGGTTGTCGAGATGCTTGCCCGCTGTCTTCATCAATGTAATCAACTGGCCTTCCGTGTAGCGCTTGGGCGGCTGGGTCTTGCTCTCCTTGGCCTCTACCTTGTGCACTTTGCCCGTCTCGCCTTTGGCGAGCGGCGGCAGCACCGCTTCCTTGTCGTCCTTTTCCTCGTCGAACAAAACATCGCGCCAGCCTGCGCGAATTTGCACCTTTCCTTTGCTGATGAACACGGCGCGGCCATCGACGAGCGTCGTCACCGTCGTGTAGTCGAACAGCGCGCTCTCCTGGTGCGCGGCGATCAGGCGTCTGGCGACCAGGTCGTATATTTTCCGCTCCTCGTCGCTCAGCCTGGAGACGGTCGGCACCTGCTCGGTGGGAATGATCGCATAGTGATCGGTCACCTTTTTTTGGTTCACGTACCGCTTGTCCTGGGCGATGGACGCTTTGGACAGCGGAAAGTGCGACTGGTACTCAGGCTGCTTGGACAGCTTCGCCAAAATGTCGGGAAACGTCTTCGCCTCTTCTTGCGTGACAAACGACGAATCGGAGCGCGGGTACGACAAAATCCCTTTCACGTACAGCTTTTGTGCGATTTCCAGCGTCTTTTGCGGCGAGAACTTGAACATTTTGTTCGCGGTGGCCTGCAGCGAGGAGAGGTTGAACAGGTACGGCGGCAAAAATTCTTTGCGCTCCGTCTCCACCTCGCTCACCTCTGCCGGCTTGTCCCGGCAAAAAGCGGCGATTCGCTCCGCGAGCTGCGGGTCGAGAATGCGCGATTCCCCGTCGTCCTTGTGCCAGACGCCTTCGTAGCGCTTCTTGCCGATCGCAAACGTCGCCTTGACCTCCCAGAACGGCTCGGGCTTGAAGGCGGCGATCTCCTTTTCCCGCTTGACGACCAGCGCGAGCGTCGGCGTCTGCACCCGGCCTGCGGAAAACACGTCGTTGATCCCTTTCTGCTTCAACAGCAGCGTGTAGACGCGGGAAGCATTCATCCCGACCAGCCAGTCTGCGCAAGAGCGGCTGTACGCCTCGTGGTACAGATTGCGCGTCTGCGTCTCGTCGAGCAAAGCGGCAAACCCTGCGGTAACGGCGCGCTCCGTCAGCGAAGAAATCCACAGCCGCTTCATCGGCTTCTTCACTTTGCACATTTCGACGATGGTGCGGACAATCAGCTCCCCTTCCCGCCCCGCGTCGCCCGCGTGAATAATTTCCGTGACGTCCGCGCGTTTCAGCAACTGTTTGATGATGCCAAACTGCTTTGCCTTTGACTTCATCACCTGATGCTGAAACGACTCGGGGATGAGCGGCAACGTGGCGATCGACCATTTTTTCCACGCCGGGTTGTACGCCTCTGGCGGCACCAGCTCACAGATGTGCCCGACCGCCCAGGTAAAAAAGGCCCCCTTGGGAAAAAACCGATTGGGGTGCACTTCGAGGAAGCCTTGTTGTTTTCTATGGGGAAACGGACTGGCAAGCTTCATGGCCTGGTCCGGTTTTTCTGCTATGACAACTTTCATGCCTGCTCTTCTCCTACGTGTGTAATCTCTCTTCCTATTTTACTACATTCGGCAAGCGAAGCTGAAAAAATTGGCAACAGCTTATCAGGCGCCGCTGTTACGAGCCAAGCAGCTTCGCTTTTGCCAGCACCGCCCGCTCGATTTTTTCCGGCGCCTGGCAGTACGCGTCCTCTGCCCGGGAAAAAGTCGACTGGTCCCGTGACAAAACGAGCTTGTGCACGACGCCTTTTGTGGCCGGGTACCAATCCACTGCCGTCGGCGGCTCGTGCCGGACTGGCTTCCAGGCTTGCCGCAGGGCGGGGGAATACAACCGCCGGGCGCCCGGCAAAAGCTGGCAGCTCGCCAGTTTTTTCTGGTACGGCTTGCCGGGTGCCGTCTCGCGCAAGTCGTGGAACAGATGCGGCCAAAAGTCTTTGCGGGAGCCGGTATGCGGCTTGTGGCTGGCCCACGCTATTGCGCCTTCCTTGATCTCGTTGTCGCAAAACAGCAGGCTGTACAGTCTTTTCCCCAGCTCGATGCGCTCTGCCAAGGAAGCAAAATGAAAAACAGGTTCGCCTGCAAGCCGCAATGCTCCGTCCTCCTGGCCCGCCGCCCGGTACGGAAACAGGATCAGATTGAGCCGCAGTACCTCCTGCAAAGCAAACGGCAGTGTCTTCACCACAGTAGTCTGATAGGCTTCGTCGCCCATCATGTGCGTCTGCAAATAATGCTGTTCGTTCACAATCAGGCCGATCGAAAGCAGCTTGCTGTCGCCTGTTTTCCAGAAATGGTTCCAGACAGCCTGCATGAACACAGAGACTTCCAACTCGGGAAGAAGGTGAAAAAGGTTGGTCTGTCGCTTCAGGCTCTCCTCATACAGTAATAATTGAGGGTACGCATCTTGAAAAATCAGCCAGTTGCCCCGCTCCAAAAACGCAAAATAGTCGTGCTGTACTTTTGCGGGAAGCAACTGCAGCAATAGCTCGCCGCGAAGATCGGTCATGCTCCAGCCGGCGTTGCGCGATACGAGGTGCGCCAAAAGGGACCAGTGAACTTCCGGATGCTTGTGAAAAAAAGTCAAATAGGCGCTCGTTCGGTCCAGGTTGTCGGCGTTGCTCGCTGCTGTCTTGCGCCTGATTTCGGCGATCGTGTCCTGTTCTGTTGTGACGAGGGAGTTGGCTGCCTGCCTCGCTTCTTGCTTTCGCTAGCTCGCGTGCGAGCGGCCATAGAGCCGGATTCGCATGCCATGACCATCCCATACAGATCCCTCCTGCCTGGCGAACGCATTTTTTGTACAGATAAGAATGGATAAAATTCTTATCCAGTATAAGGGCAACGAAGGCTGCGCCAAAGGCTTGGCGCAGCCAGGTTTTCTACATGGAGGTGGTTTTCGTTGCGCGAAGTACGCGAAGAAATCAGCCGGATTCAGTCTGTTGTCCTGCACAGCCAACAGCAGGACGGCTCCTGGCGCTTCTGTCTGGAAAGCTCTCCGACGACAGACGCCCACATGATTATCTTATTGCGGACGCTCGGGATTGATGATGAGCGGCTCATTGACGGGCTGACTGCGCGGATCACCGCCCTTCAGCAAGAAAATGGCGCATGGAAGCTGTACCCGGACGAGGCCGAGGGAAATCTCTCGACGACTGTAGATTGCTACTATGCGCTACTGCTCTCGCGTCGCTATGAAAAAAAGGAGCCGCGGATGGCTCGCGCTCGCGCGTTTATTCGCGGCAAAGGCGGCTTGAGCGAGGCGAACCTGCTGACGAAGTTTGCCGCTGCCTTGGCGGGGCAGTACAAGTGGCCCGCTCATTTTCTCGTGCCTGTAGAAATTGCGCTCTTGCCTCCTAGCTCTCCGATCAGCTTTTACGATTTTGTCGGGTACGCCCGTGTGCATCTGGCGCCGATGATGATTGTCGCTGACCGCAAATACGTCAACGTGACGGCGGATACCCCCGATCTGTCCGATTTGTATGTGAACCCTTCCATCGCTCCCGGCGTCTATCCCCATCGGCTGCTGGAGCGCTTCACGCGGGACGGACAAAGCTTTTTGTCCTCTATCCACGAGTACGTGTTGCGCTTGCCGTTTTTACCCGGCCTGCTGCACGAGCTATCCTTGCGCAGATTGGAGCAGTTTATCCTCGCGCGCGTGGAGGCAGACGGGACGCTGTACAACTACTCGACCTCGACGTTTTTCATGATTTTTGCCTTGCTCGCCCGCGGCTACTCTTTGCGTGATCCGCTGATCGCAAAAGCGATGTCAGGTTTGCGCGATTCGGTCTGCCAAACGGCGGAAGGCGCGCACTTGCAACTGGCGACCTCTGCCGTCTGGGACACGGCGCTGCTGTCGCACGCCTTGCAGCAAAGCGGCCTGCCCGCAAGCCACCCTGCCATCCAGCGGGCGAACCGCTATTTGCTCAAAAAACAGCAACATACGTACGGAGACTGGAAAATTCGCAATCCGGGAGGGGTTCCTGGCGGCTGGGGCTTTTCGGACTACAATACGATGAATCCGGATATCGACGACACGACAGCGGCCTTGCGCGCTCTGCGCAGCCAGTCCCGCCTGGATAAAGCAACCGCTGCCGCCTGGAAGCGCGGGCTGGATTGGCTGTTGTCCATGCAAAACGACGATGGCGGCTGGCCTGCCTTCGAAAAAAACACGGACTCCCCGCTCATTTCCAGCCTGCCGATCGAAGGCGCAGACACGGTCAGCACCGACCCGTCCTCGGCCGATTTGACCGGAAGAACATTGGAGTTTCTCGGCCGTTACGCCGGGTACAAAGAGAACGACGCGCCTGTCCAGAAGGCGGTTCGCTGGCTGCTCGCCCGCCAGGAAGCAGACGGCTCCTGGTACGGCAGATGGGGCATCGCCTATTTGTACGGGACGTGGGCGGCGCTCACCGGGCTGATGGCAGTCGGCGTCTCCCCCGCTCATCCGGCGGTCCAGAAAGCGGTCGACTGGCTGACGCGACAGCAAAATGCCGACGGCGGCTGGGGCGAATCGTGCCACAGCGACGAGCAAAAAACGTACGTCCCCCTCGGCGCCAGCACGCCATCGCAAACGGCATGGGCGCTCGATGCCCTGATCGCCGTACATCCCCGGCCGACTCCGGCTATTGAACGCGGCATCGACTATTTATCCAGGCAAAGCCAGGCGGCAGACTGGACCACCGCTTATCCGACGGGCGGCGGACGCCCCGGCGGCACTTATTTTGCCTATCACAGCTATCGCTGGATTTGGCCGCTGCTCGCCCTTAGCCACTACCAGAGCAAATACGCGTCCGCAAGCTAGACGAGGCGATCAGTCGCCTCGTCTCGTTGGTGTGGTCGGCCGGATCGGAACGTCTTTGCTGAAAATGAGCGAGTCGTCTGCCGTGTCAAAAACCGACGAGCAACTGATGACGTCCGCGTCCCCGATCAGCACGAGCGATGACTGCTGCACGCCGCCCATCTTGATTTCTCCCACGGCGATTTTTTTGTTGTTGACCTTCATGTTCATCGCGTTTCCCCTCCTTTTTCCATCCTCGCAAAACTCTTCTGCCTGTCGCTGATGTATCGTATGCCCACGCTGCCCGGTGCGAACCGCAAAAGCGCGAAAAACAGGTATGAACACCCAGTGCCGTCACACATACAATACAAAAAGGACTCTTCCGAGGGGATGTGTCGAAGCTGCCAGCTATTGTTGGAGTCATCAACGTAAACAGCATAAGCGGCGTCTTCAATGTCGGAGACGTCCGCAAAATCTCGCCTGTCAGCTACTCCAAAACTTTTGCTGGCGGCGGATCGTTCAACTCCGGAACGAATCTTTCGTTCAAGATTCCCCGCAGCGTCGTCTACGTCAATGAGACAGCGGGCAACGAGCTGCCGATCTTTGTAGAGGATACAAGCGATCCGGCGGCAAAGGGACGGGATTTTTCATGAACTTTTTCGTTCATCAAAACATCGTCATCCACAACTTGAAAATTGATGGCATCACCAACTCGTCGGTTTGCCAAATTGGCAGTGCAGGTATGATTAAACCGTTATCCCAAATGTACAACACAGGCGGATTCACAGAGCCGGCTCCCCCTGCGGGGCCATTGCCCGAGACTTCGTCAGAGGAGTTCATTCCGCTTGTGCCTTTGGTTTCGCCTTCCCTCTAACCGGCTTTACGTTTGATGAAGAAGGATGATCGTCATGTACATGGGTCCCGAAATGATGCAGTATTTGCAACAGTTACATGACTATATACAAACGCAGAACAAAAAAATGGAAAAAATGAAGCAAATGATAGAAGAACTGCAACAGGATGTCAAAGAGTTAAAGGAAAAGCAGGTTCCTTCCGTCATCAAAAACGAATACAAATTTGATCTGCTGAAAGTCGAACGGTTGGAAGGAACGCTCAACATCGGGCTTAATCCAAAGAGCAACGATTCCGGCATCGGCGATTTTTCCATTAACCAGAGCATGGATGTGCCAAACGGGGAGAAAAAGAACACACCTTTGTTCGAACGAGTGCAAAAAGAAATTTACCGTTACCTGAAAGCGGACGCCTACCATGTGCTGGAACGAATCGAGGAAGAGTGCGGTTATCCGCTCAATGACGACTATCGCGATTTTATTTTGGAGGATATCAAGAAGCAGATCGACCAACGCATCCGTTATTATGTCAATCAGCTTCAGACCGATGAATGGGAGCCTGAACAGATCGACGTCTGGGCGGGAAAAATCGTCCAGAAGGTCAAGCGCGATATCGAAAAAACGTGTGAAGGCTTTGTCAAAAATCTCCCGCGCGAGGTGAACGAACCCTGATATGATCTACCAAGTGATAAACAGCGACATTTGCGTGCGCAGCGTTTCGATCGATGCCCTGTCGTCGTCCGCCTCCCTGTTTATCGGCGACACGACAACGGTCACGCTGCTCTCGTCCTACGAAACGCCACCCGAGTCGATGATTCTCGGAGCGATTCCGGTTGATACGGCGCTCACTCCACCTTGAGGAGGTTCCTATTGATGCACCGCAGAACGAGCCATGTCAAGAAGCTGAACAGCATTTCCATCGACTCCTCCTCTGTCTTGCAGATCGGGGACTCGAAGGAAGTCAACGCCCGCTCCAACATTTTGGCGGTCCAACGGGAAAAAGCGATTTTTTACCAGCACGAATTTGAATTTGCCGATTACGCTGTTTTTTCCGTGCCGTTACCCGCTCCTTGCCCTGCCGAGCCGATTTGCCTCGATACGTTTCACGACTGTCCCCGCATTCACGTCAAAAAGGTCGACGTACCGTTTACTGCGGCATCGTCGCTGATCCATATCGGCTCAACCGACTGCCTGACCTTGGAGACTCGCGTGAAAACCATCCGCCACCTGCTTCGCGACGAGCCCAAGCGCGAGAGGAGGAGCTAGCCGTGCCTTCCGTGGTCGGAGCGGTCAACATCAACAGCAACTCCGGGACTGTCAACTTCGGGGACACCTTGAACATCTCGCCCAAAACCGCATCCAAGACTTTCTCCGGTTCCGGTGGCGGCAATACGGGCAACGTCGTGAACACGATCAACGGCGCCAACGCAACCAATACGCTCGATCCGAGCATCGTCGATCAGCCGCTGGTTGGCAATATATGAACGGACAGTGTTAATGGCTTACATTAGCACTGTTTTTGTTTGGGCGCGGACATGCTCCCCCGTCCCTTGCAAGTTGCGGGAAAAGGAAAAGAGGAGGGCCGAAAAGTCCCTCCTCTACAGCTTCGCCTTGAATGTTGTTTTTCGTTCGCGGTAATCGGCATCGCGCTGCAAATAAATTTCCAGCAAGCCATCCTGGTACTGGGCTCTCATCCCTTTGGCGATCACCGGAGCAGGCAGTTCGATCTTGCGGTGAAACGAACCGTAGCTTCTCTCCGCCTGCACGCATGAGCCTTTGTAGTCCGGCTCCTTGACCAGCCCTTTGATTTCGAGCACTTTTTGTTCGACAAGCGAAAGCTCCAGGCTGTCGCGCGCAAAGCCCGGCAGCTCGCAGCATACGATCACGGACTGCTCCGCCAGGAACACATCCGTCGGCGGGTAGCCCTCGGTTTCTTCGACCTGCACCACCCGCAGCGGCCTATCCGTTGCTGGCTTTTTCCGGTTTTTTTGGATGGTCGGCACGACTTTCGCGGCCGTGCTCGGCGACTGGTTCGGCGATTTTTGGCTGAGCGCCGCAATGTTTTCCCAAAAATTCGCATCCATGATCTGGTTCATCTGGCGCAAGGCCCCCCACGGATGGTCTTTGTCCAGGTTCAGCTTTGCCAGGCTTTGCGATGCCTTTTGCAGTTGCTTCATCGTCTCCTGCCAATTTTTCAAAGAACATCGCCCCCTTCCCGAAAGCGGGCAGCGCTTCCGCTCCCTGGCAGTATATGTGCCCGGCTTTGCGGAGGGTGCAAAAAAATCGTTACGTTTGCCCACTGCCCCCGCCATCTGGCGCAGGAGCTGGCGGCGCGAGAATATCAGGCGGCGGCATGTCGCTCGGATACGACTCGCTGTCCTGGCCTGCTTCTCCACCCGGCACAGGTGTCGGCTCTGCTGGCGTCTCTGGCTTCGGCTGCGGTTTTGGCGCCGGAGTCGACGGCTTCTGCGGCTGCGGCTTCGCTACTTCCGATTGCGAAGAGGTCGACGGCTTCGTAGTTTGCGGTCTGGTCTCTGTTTTCATCTCGACTTTGGCTATTTCCGCTACCGCCGCATCGCTGAGCTTGTCGCTGGCTTCTGCCACTCCCAGCTCTTTCTGCAGCGTGCTGCGGACCGCCTGCATGTTCTCCTTCGGCCACAGAGAGTACGGAAAGCTCCAGATCGCGCCGTTTTCCAACGAGACGATATTGTCGGAAGAGATGCTGCCAAAGTCCATGGCCAGCCCTTTGATCTGGTCTTTGGACAGATCGGTTTTGATATGCTTGCCGACGGTCGCCATTACCTCCGTCAAGTGGGTAATTCCGTCCATCGAAACCATTTTGTCCGCGACAGCGCGAATGACCTGCTGCTGGCGGCGGTTGCGGTCGAAGTCGCTGGAGTTGTAGGCGCTGCCGCGTCTGTCGATCCGGTGTCTGACGAAGCCAAGCGCCTGCTCGCCGTTCAATACTTGCGTGCCTTTTTTCAAGCTGCGGTAGACGCCCTGCTTGGGCAGCTCGTACACCAGGTCGCGGTCCACGTCTACCTTGACGCCGCCGAGCTTGTCGACCACAGCGGTAAAACCTTCGAAGTCGAGCTGGACGTAGTGATTGACCGAGACACCGAGCATGTGCTCCAGCGTCTTTTTCAGCACCGTCATGCCATTTTCCGTGACAGGCTGTCCTTTGCTCTCCGCCAATTTCTTTTTCCCTTCGCCAATCGAAAAAACTTCGTTAATCTTGTGATAGCCTGGCTCGCCAGGAATTTGGACCCGCGTGTCACGGGGCAGCGACACCATCGTTACCTTTTTCGTGACAGGGTTAGCGACAGCGATGACCAGCACATCGGTGTTCAGCATCCCGATGTTGGCGCGCGTGTCCAATCCGACGATGACAAAGGAAATGGATTTCTGTTCCTCATACGGCTGCTCCACGACTGGCTGATCGGGAAGCTTGTACGGGTTTTTCGTCACGTCCTCCAATGTTTTGTCCACCTGGTTCAAGGCATACCCCGCCCCGACCGCAAGCAAACAGAGGAACAGGCACGCAGCCAGAAGCAGATACATCCGCTTGGATCGCTGTCCGCGTTTTTTTCGTTTCCGCGGCGTCTTCACAGGAGCCACTTGTTTTTCGTTCTTGGCCTGCACGCAGGTTCACTCCTTTTCCCATGGTGCCAACATTTCCGTTCAATTTTTCTATTATTCTGGAAAACCATGTCCCATTTTACCACATTTTGCTGTCAAATTGTAGGTGACGGTCAAGGCCACGCACCTGTTTTGTCGTTTTGGCGGTGAGTCCTTGCACTCCGGAAACGAAACAGGTAGTCTAAAACTATTGGGAAATCGGAAACAGAAAAGATCGGGGGACTGGAGAGTGGAACACGTACAGGTGCTGATCGCAGGCGGCGGCATCGCGGGTTTGTCTGCCGCTATTTGGTGCCAACGATTGGGGTTGTCTTGCTTGCTGGTGGAAAAATCGGATCGGCTCGGAGGGCAATTGCACCAGATTCACAATGAAATCTGGGATTTTCCTCCGCGGGTGTACCCTCGGGGCGCTTCGCTTCTCGACGAGTTGTACCAGCATCCTACCATCCAAAACCTGAATGTCCGGCTGGGAGAAGAGCTGTTAGCCATTGACCGCGATGCGCACATCGTGACGACCTCCAAGACTGCCTATCGCGTCGACTATCTGCTTATCGCTACGGGCGTTACCCCCAATGAGATCCCGGCCCTCAACGGCTGCAAGCGCGTCCTGCCCCCCGCTTTTTCCTCTACAGCGGAAGCTACATCGGTCGCAGGGCTGGCGCTTGCCGTCATCGGCGGAGGGGATCGCGCGCTGGAAAGCGCCGTCAATCTCGCCAGGCATGCGCGCCATGTCTACTTGCTGATCCGCAGCAACCATCTGCGCGCCCGCCCCGAGTGGCTGCGCAAAATCGCGGGGCTGCCCAATTTGTCTTTGCTGTGGGAGACGGAAGTAACAGGCTACCAGGACGAAGGAGAGCGGCTGTGCTTGACGCTGGCCTCGCGACGGCCTGAAAATCCGCCAACGCTGGCCGTCGACTGGATTTTGCCGCGCATCGGCGTCCATGGCAACTGCGCAGGGCTGGGCGGCCTTGCCACGTTTGGCGAAGGGTATTTGAAAACAGATGAATTTCAGCGCGCGGACGATTCGTGGATTTACGGCACGGGTGACGCCACCAATGGAGCCGCCTATGCCAGCCTGTCCCTCGCTGTCGGGCAAGCGATGAAAGCAGTCAAGCATATTTCCATGCAATATCGCTCATCTACCCCGTTCTGATCGTAGAAAGGAGAGCTGTTCTTGTACGCTTTTTCAGATGATTTCGGTTTGCCTGTGCAGTTGACCTTTGACCCCGACGAATATCGCCTTCATCCGGCAGGCCACGTGCTCATTCTCCCTTTTTATGACGGAAAGCTGCTGTTTACCCGCCACCGCAGCCGGGGCGTAGAGCTGCCCGGAGGAAAAATCGAGCCTGGCGAAAGCAGTCTCGCCGCTGCCGTCCGGGAAGTGTACGAAGAGACGGGAGCTGTGCTGGAAGGCATTGAGCGAATCGGCCAGTACACGCTTGCCGGCGGACAGCGAAAAGACATCTACATCGCAAAAGTGCTTACATACGCTGCGACGCCTTCTGGCTCTGACGTGACGGAAACAGTCCTCTTCGACACCATTCCGCGTGATATCAAAAGCGACGGGCAGTTCAGCCGCATTTTGCGCGACGATGTCTATCCTCTGACGCTGGAAAGAGCGTTGCTGCATCCGTTTGCTGCCCCATCTGTCCGCTCCTGACCATAAGCGCATAAGCTGTTCACACAAACAAACAGGCACGTCCCTGCTGCTGCTTCGATCCCCATTTTCCTGAGGGAGAGCTGCGCAGGGCTGCCTGTTTCAGTTTTTTTCCTTTTCTTTTTTCCCGGACAAGATACGTGCAAACAAGTCGTTCACATCGAAGCCGTACTTCTCGATCGCCCGCGCCCGCCGCTTTTCCTGCTGCGTCCCCGGCTCGATCCCGAGCACCTCTGACACTTGCCGCCACGCCTTCGTTTCGCGCTCTTTGGCAGCATCCTGCTCCTGGTTTTGCCCGCCTTGTTCGGCCTGCTTCGGCTTCAAGAAAAAAATGGCCAAAATCGCGAAGACAAGCGACAAGCCGGCAATCGAGAAAAACATGACCGTCCGGGAGATGCCGAGCAGCCAGGTGAAAATCGGCGGCCCGACAGCCACGCCGATAAAGCGGACGCCGCTGTACAAAGACGTAATCATGCCCCGCTCCGCTTTTTGCACCGCTCCTACAATCATCGAGTTCAGGCAAGGCAAAATCATGCCTGTACCGATGCTGCCGATGATGAGAATGCCGATCAGCGCATAGGCGCCTTTTACAAAGCTGGCGAGAACGTACGACGCCGCGAGCAGAAACATCCCGACGATCACAAACAGGCGCATCAGGCCTAGCTTCTTTTTGATAATCAGCCCTGTCACATAGGCAGCGATGCTCATGACGAGCAGCGGAATCGCCAAAAATCCGCCTTTGATGACGCCGTCGATCTTGTATTTTTCCTCCAGCAGATCAGACAGGTAGAACAGAACGCCAAACAGCGTGAACAGGCAGATGCTGCCGATAAAAAACGCGGGAACGAGCCATTTGCCGTGCTGCTTAAACACCTGTGCGATTCTGTGCAAATACTGCTTGACCGGAAGCGGCTGCCGCTCCTGCTTCTTTTCCTTGGTCAAAAACAGGAACAGCACAAGGACGACGCCGCAAATGATCGGGAAAGCGAGAAAGACCATGTACCAGGAAATGAGCGCAAGCAGCGCCCCGAAAATGGGACTGAGCACTTTGCCCATCCCGTTCGATGTCTCCATCAGGCCGAGCGCTTTGCTCTCTGACGCTCCCTCGAACAGATCGCCGACCAGCGCCATGGCAATCGGCGCTGTCCCGGCTGCGCCGATCCCTTGCAGGACGCGCCCGCCCATGATGAGCATGTACGGCTGATCGAGCCAGAGTGCCGCAAGCCCCGCCAACAGCCCGCCCGTCCCGTACAGGGCGAGCGAGATCAGGATGACGATTTTGCGGCCAAAACGGTCAGACAAGTATCCAGCCAGCGGAATCACGATTCCGGCGGCAATGGAAAAAGCCGTAATCAACAGACTGGTCTGGAGCGAAGTCAGCTCCATCTTGTTTTTCATCGTGGGCAGGACGGGAATGAGCATCGAGTTGCCAAGCACCATGACTAACGGAATCCCTGTCAGCCCAATCAGGTTTTTCGCATTTTGCGCCATACGAAACTCCTCGTCTCACGCATATGCGCTGCCATCCCAGCGCGTGGCGTTGATAATCTCCCAATTCGGCTCCATGCCGATCCCCACTCCGCTCGGGATGGCTACTTCACCGTTGACTGGGTACAGCGGAAAGAGGTGTGTGAACGGATTTTCCATGACATCCCACTCGACTGGCTCGATCTGTTCGCTGTCCATTTTGCTCCAGGCAGGCAAGCATGCTTGCGCGAACAGCGTGTACAGCCGAGCCAGCCCGCCATCAAACGAATGCGGCGACACGCGATAGCCAAATTCCCGCGCCATTTGCAGATGGGTCCGGTAGCTCTCGATCCCTTCTGTGTGCAGCAAATCCGGCTGTGCGATATCGAGCGCCCCCGCTTTGAATAGCGGCAAAAACTGCGCACAGCGGACCAGGTTTTCCCCGCCCGCAAGCGGAATGGGCAATGCGGCACGCAGCTTGGCGTATTCTTCCGTGCGCTCCATCGGCATCGGCTCTTCCAGCCACAGCCAGTTCGGATAGCGCTCGATTATGCGCGTCCACTGTCTGGTGGTCGCCAGATCGTAGCTTTGGTTGGCGTCAAGCGCCACCTGTACCTCCGGCGAGAGCATGTCCATCAACTGAACAATGTGCGCCTGATCTTCTCGAACGGAGCGGCCGCCGATTTTTACCTTGAACCTGGTGAATCCTGCTGCGAGAGCGGCTGCCACCTGGTTGAGCGAGTGCGTCATCCAGTCCTCGCGCTCCGCATACGACTGAAAGGATGCGTAGACGGGAATGGTCCGGTGGAGCGCCCCGCCCCATAGCTGGCAGACCGACATCCCCGCTGCCTTGGCGACGATCTCTGTCAACGCCATGCTGACCCCTGCTGCCGATCGCTGGTGCCATTTGTTGACGATCGCTGCGATCTGTGTCCGGCTGGACGCATGCTTGCCGAGCAAAAAAGGGACGATCCGCTCGCGAAACCCGCGGTCCAGGGTGGGCAGCCAATCGACAATTTCGCCCCAGCCATCGATCCCGGCTTGCGTGATGATGCGGATGAGGTACGTGCTGCGGTAGCGCTTGTACCCGTTGGCGTCCCCGTAGGCTTGCGTCAAGCGGTGCAACAGCGGATAAGTCTCGACGCGTTCGATCAGCAGACTGCGGTCATTCCACGCCATCGCGCCCCTCGCGCGGTTCGTTTTGCGACTCATACTCGTCGTAGGGGAGGAAGTTGCCTTTTCCTTCGCCTTTGTGCATGTAGTCTTCGTATGTTGCACTGCGCATGAAGTGCACGCTGTCGGGACCATGGTAGCCGTCGATATCGGTGTAGCCGATTTCTTCTACGGCTTCGACGTACCCATCCGGCTCGTCGCTTTCGATGTACATTTCGCCATAGTCGGCTTTATCGCTGTCCTGGAAGGAGAACGGCGTGCTGGATGTGCCCCACGACTCGACGATCTGCCAGGCGTCTTCCCCGTCGAAGCCGTTTTGCCCTTCTTTTTCGTCGAGCGACGTGCGGCCAAACGGGGGCTGCAAAAACTCTTCCTCGATCGGCCGGGATTCGTTCACATGGGGCGCAGGCGCGTGTTCCTTGCACGTCTGCGCCTGGGGCAAGGCTTCGAGTCGCTCGGCAGGAATCGGCTCGCCACAGACGGTGCACAGCCCGTATGTCCCTTCTTCCATGCGGGTCAGCGCCTGTTCGATTTCTTTTAATGTCTCGCGGTCGAGGCTGTCGAGGGCGAGGTCTTTTTCCCGTTCAAACAGCTCGCTGCCGATGTCGGCCGGATGGTTATCGTACATGGAAAATTCCTGCAAGGAGGTCGTCATCGGCTCTCGCATGCCGTAATGATCCTGTACGCGGTCTTCGAGTTCTTTTTTCTGCGCAAGCAGCTTTTCCCTGAAGCTGGCCAGCATTTTTGGGTCCACGTCGGCCACCACCTTTGTTTGGTTTCCTCAACTGGTAGTATGGCTTTGCAGGCGGGAAATAACCGTTTGAAGTGATTGGGGAAGGGTATGGGTGTGGCTTGTTCGTTCGGTTCTCGTGCTCTGCAAGACCCTGGCTCCGTCAAGCTTACTTGTCAACCTCGGCTTGCGGATTGTTCGTTGCTGTTTTGTCAGGTATAGCAGCTTTTGGTGTTCGCTCGGTTTTCTTTTTTAAAAGCTTCTTAATCGTTGCTTCCCTGGAGGCGAGGAAAGAGGAGAAATCGCTGTAGCTTCTTGGGGCCCCTGCAGGAAGCTTTGCTGCCCGGCTCCGTGGAAAAAACGAAACCGCGTCCAAAGTGGTTGACTCAGGATGCTTCTCAGCGTGGACGCTTAAAAGCGTGTTTCGTTTTTTCCACTCCGCCTCGGTCGGGACCCCAAAGAGCTTTCGCGGATTTCTCCTCTTTCCTCGTCAGGGGCTTGTAGTTGTTCGGCGAGGCTTAAAAAATTTGCTTATGCAACGGAAAAACCGCGCAGCAAAAAACAGCCCTGTTAGTGAAGGGCCGTTTCATTATTCTTTCGGTATGGGATTGCTTGAGTCTGGAACAACCAGCACTTTTGTCGGCCACTCGCCAACGTCCACTTGCTGTATTTGCTTTCGCTCCTGCGTATCAATCACGCTTACCGTTCCCGGCACAAAATTCGCAACAAGAAGATGGGAGCCAGCCAGGGCAATGGAAGACGGGGTTTCCGAGCGAATCTTGGTTATCAGCTTCATTGTTTTCAAGTCGTAGACGGAAATCATCTCCCCGCTCATATCCAAATCCGTATAATGATTGATAAAAGCAAGATCGTCCTTGCGCACAATCTGCTGCGGGAACGACTCTTCCAGATCGATTTCCTGTAAAACGGAATCATTCTTTTTGTCCAACACTTTTATTTTACTTGTATAGGCTTCTGGCTGCTTTACCCATCTCGGCTTTGGCCCTTTGGCGAATCCCGCATAGACCGCGATATTTTTTTCCGGATACGAAATGACATTGGTAGGCGGAAGCTCTTGCGGCATGTCTTTCGTTTCCAGTATTTCGTATTTTCCGGCTGTCCCTTTCCCCACGCGAACTTTTTTGGCATACGGGCCAAATTTGTTCGGTCCTCCCGCAT
Source organism: Brevibacillus sp. FW301-21C12A (assembly GCF_058788915.1). Lineage (NCBI taxonomy): Bacteria > Bacillati > Bacillota > Bacilli > Caryophanales > Paenibacillaceae > Brevibacillus > Brevibacillus sp. FW301-21C12A. The sequence goes on along the minus strand of NZ_JBYTBG010000003.1, from coordinate 133,971 downwards.
TGACATGCATCGTGACTCCATTCGCTTCGGGGATGAAGGAACTGACAGCGCCGGGAACGGTAAACGTGTCAATCAGCGAAAAAGATTCCAAATCGACAAGCATAAGCGGAAAGCCAGATTGTTGGACCGAAGAGGAAGCGATATAGGCTACCCGATCATGAATAAATATTTTCTGGGGAATGTAGGGCAAGGTTAGCGTTTGATACGAGAGATCATGGACGTTTATGGCATACAAGTTTTTCAACGCCGGCTCAATTCCACAGTCAATCGCGTACAAGGTCTGCCCATCCACCTGCCCATCAATCAGAAATTCGCCGATTTTCTTTTCCCCTACGACCTTGTAGTCTTTATTCAAGATGACGACATTGGCTTTCCCCCTCTCTTTGATAACGGCCAAATGCGGTGTTTCCTTTTTTACAGGTAATTCATTCACCGTCTGACAAGCCGTTGACAAAAGGATGATTACCAGAAGAAACACCAAGTACTTTTTCATACGGATCCCCCTCCAATCATACGGAAAAACGGACCGAAACAAAGCTGCCTCGGTCCATTGACAGAAAAAATTACCAACTAAACCCATTTGTGGTTATTATGACATAGTCATTTACTTTATCGTAAATTAATATTTTGCAATTTTGTTAATAATTTGCACCAAAATCTTCGACCATAGTTCGACCATAGATGGGACCGAAAAAACCTGCCATCCCTTTAGGAATGACAGGTCCTGAAAAAACATCTGAAATTACGATTCAGCTACATGCGCATAATGCTGCTCCACGATATCTGCGCAGCGCACGCAGATAGATGGATGCGCTTCGCGGGCGCCTACGTCCTGCTTCACGACGCGGCAGCGTTCGCATTTTTGGCCGTCAGCCGCGGAGACGACAACCGCGATGCCTTCGAGTTGGGCAGCTTCTGCCGGAGCGGCTTCGCCTTGGGCGTGCAGGTCGACATGAGCGACGATGAACAGGTCGGCCAGATCGTCCATGGCCGCCAATGCTTTTGCTGCTTCCTCTGTTTGCGGATAGAGCGCCAGCTTCGCGTCGACGGAGTTGCCGAATACTTTGTTGCGGCGCGCTTCTTCCATCGCTTTGAGCACCTCGTCGCGGACAGCGAGGAACGCGTCCCATTTGCTTTCCGCTTCGGCAGAGAAGCTCAGGTGCTGCTCGTCGCCTTCCGGCATGTCGGTCAACTGCACGCTTGGCTCGGTCACGCCCGGGATGAAGGACCATACCTCGTCGGCGGTATGCGGCAAAATCGGCGCTACCAGCTTCACCAGGCTGAGCAGGCAATCGTACATGACCGTTTGGGCAGCGCGGCGTTTTACGCTGTCAGGCGCTTCGACGTACAGACGGTCTTTGCAGATGTCCAGGTAGAAAGCAGACAGGTCGATCACGCAGAAGTTGTGCACCGCGTGGAAAACGGTATGGAACTGGTATTCGTCATACGCCTTGCGGGAGCGCTTGACGACCTTCGCAGCTTTTGCCAAGACATAACGGTCCAGCTCGCCCAGTTGCTCATACGCTACGCGGTCTTTCGCCGGGTCAAATCCATCGAGGTTGCCCAGCAGGAAGCGGAACGTGTTGCGGATTTTGCGGTACACCTCGGCGATCTGGTTCAGGATCGCATCGGAAATGCGCACGTCTGCCTGGTAATCGACAGAAGCTACCCACAAGCGCAGGATGTCGGCGCCCAGCTTGTCGATGACTTGCTGCGGCACAACCACGTTGCCGAGCGACTTGGACATTTTGCGTCCTTCTCCGTCGAGAGCAAAGCCGTGGCTCAGTACCGCCTTGTACGGTGCCGTGCCATAGACGGCAACGCCTGTGGACAGCGAAGAGTTGAACCAGCCGCGATATTGGTCGGAGCCTTCCAGGTACATGTCAGCCGGCCAGGCGAGGCCGCGCTCGCGCAGAACCGCCTGGTGGGAAGAACCGGAGTCGAACCATACGTCCATGATGTCTGTTTCTTTGCGGAAATCTTTGCAGTCGCACTTGCTGCAAGCAAGCCCTTGCGGAATCAGCTCGTTTGCTTCGCGGGCAAACCAGACAGCGGAGCCTTCTTTGCGGAACAGCTCGGCAATGTGGTTGATCGTCGTGTCGTTGATGATCGGCTCATTGCACGATTTGCAATAAAAAATCGGAATCGGAACGCCCCAGACGCGCTGGCGGGAAATGCACCAGTCGCCGCGGTCGGCGATCATGTTTGCGAGACGGGTTTCTCCCCAATGCGGAATCCATTTCACGTTTTTGATCGCTTCGAGCATTTGCTCGCGAAAGCCGTCGATGGAAGCGAACCATTGCTCGGTCGCGCGGTAAATCACCGGCTTTTTCGTCCGCCAGTCGTGCGGGTAGGAGTGCGTGAAGAAGTTAAGCTTCAGGAGCGCTCCGTTTTCTTTCAGCTTCTCGGTGACCGCCTTGTTGGCATCTTCGTAGAAAAGACCTTCAAAACCAGGAGCTTCACTGGTCATTTTTCCTTCATGGTCAACCGGGCAAAGCACGCCGAGATTGTATTTTTGTCCGACAGCGAAGTCGTCTTCCCCGTGTCCAGGAGCGGTATGCACGCAGCCTGTACCGGCATCCAGTGTCACGTGCTCGCCCAAAATCAGCGGCGATGGACGGTCGTAGATTGGATGCTTCGTCACTACGCCCTCCAGCTCCTGTCCTTTGAAGCTGGCGAGAACTTCTACGTTTTCCCAGCCGATTTCCTTGCTGGCTGCTTCGATCAGGCCGTTTGCCACGAGGAATTTGCGGCCATCGGCTTTGACGACGCTGTACTCCAGTTCAGGATGAAGCGAGATCGCCAGGTTTGCCGGGATCGTCCACGGTGTGGTCGTCCAGATGACAACACCTGTTTCGGTATCCAGCTTGCCTTTGCCATCTACGACCTGGAAGCTTACGTAGATGGAAGGAGAACGCTTGTCTTTGTATTCGATTTCCGCATCAGCCAGTGCCGTCTCGGAAGACGGAGACCAGTAGACACAGCGAAGTCCTTTGTAAATGTAGCCTTTTTTCGCCATCTCGCCGAACACGCGAATTTGGTTGGCTTCGTACTCAGGCAAAAGCGTGACATACGGATTTTCCCAGTCGCCGCGAACACCCAGTCGCTTGAACTGATCGCGCTGCTTGTCGATGTAGGACCAGGCGTACTCTTCGCAACGCTTGCGGAAGTCGTTGACCTCGATGTTGCGGCGATCCAGTCCTTGAGCGTTGACAATCGCCTGCTCAATCGGCAAGCCGTGCGTATCCCAGCCCGGGATGTACGGCGCGTAGAAACCTGCCATGGACTTGTAGCGAACGATGAAGTCCTTGAGAATTTTATTCAGCGCGTGCCCGATGTGGATGTCTCCGTTCGCATAAGGAGGGCCATCATGCAAAACGAACGAAGGGCGTCCTTCCGTGCGGGCCAGCACTTGTTGATAAATGTTTTGCTCTTCCCACTTCTCCTGGATTTGCGGCTCGCGTGTCGGCAAGTTGCCGCGCATCGGGAAATCGGTTTTCGGTAGCGATAAGGTTTTGCTGTAGTCCATAGCCTGCTTCACTCCTAAAAATAAATAAAAGCCTTCCTTCATCCCAAAAAAGGGACGAGAGAAGGCTCCCGTGGTACCACCCTGATTGAACAAACCCGTCGGCAAACATGCAGAGGGATTCGTTCCACTCGTTCATTCGTAACGGGAATGACGCGCTCACTTACTTGCCTGCCTCAACAACGTGCGGCCAAGCTTTCGGATTTTGAACTCCCGGGTGATTTTCAGCAGAGGCGACTGGTCGGGCTTTCACCTGTTCCCGACTCTCTTTGACAGTGCTGTTTCCGCGTACTCTTCCCGTTCATCGTCTTGTCGTGATATGGATTAATGTTTTCGAAAAAGTTGTTTTTCATTATAGTACCATCATCGGCACAACGTCAATGTTTTATTCAACAACTACCGCAGAATCCGCCTGCTCGATGTCGTCCCATGCTCCGTGCTCCAGCATTTCCAGTTGGGCCTCCAGCAGCGTGCGGAAGCGCATGCGGTAAACGGACGCGCGTTTTTTCAATTCTTCGATTTCAATCGCAATTTTGCGAGACTTCGCCAAGGCTTCGTTGACAATCCGGTCCGCGTTTTTCTCGGCTTCCTTCAAGATCAGTTGCGCTTCCTTGCGGGCATTGGACTTGACATCCTCCGCCGTCTCCTGGGCGACGAGAATCGACTTGCTCAAGTTTTCTTCCAGGCTCTTATAGTGGTCCACACGCTCATTGAGAATGGCGATCCGTTCTTCCATTTCCTTTTTCTCTTTAATCAGGAGTTCAAAGTCTTTGATGACCTGATCGAGAAATTCGTTCACTTCGTCAATGTTGTAGCCGCGAAAGCCTGTGCTGAATTCTTTATTGTGTATATCCAATGGCGTTAATGGCACATGAACCCCCCACTTTTCCCGATAATTCGTACTTATGTTTTCGACAGAATCGACATTGTTTCCTGCCTTATTTTACATTTTTTTGCGCCCTCGTTCATTTTATGTAACCAGTCCGACAATCATGCGCAGTCTTCCGCTGCGCGTCGGGCCGGCTATCTCCAAAATTTTAAACCGCCCGTATCCGGCGAGCGACACCATGTCGCCTTGCTGCAATTGGGTCGAAGGATCTTCCGTAACCTTCCAGTTGACCTTGACTTTGCCCGCGCGAATCGGCACCAGTGCCTTGGCCCGGGACATATTGTGCACTTCCCCGATTACCGCATCAATTCGCGGCGAAGGCACGGTGATCGTTTTTTCGGCAAAGCGGGTCGCAGGCGGGGTAAACGACTCCCACGCCACGCGTTCAAACTGCACCGAGGTCCGGTGAATCTGCGTCACCTGCGTGCAGACAAAATCCGCGACTTCCTCGGCCACAATCGCATAGCATGTCCCGACGTCCGTCAGCATGTCGCCGAACTTTTCCCGCTTCATCCCCGCATGCAGCAGCGCTCCCATCACATCGCGATGCTCCAGGGTGTGGAAGCGCTGGTCTGCCTTGATTGCCAACAGGGCAAGCCGGAAGTCCTCGGGCTCCACTTCGATGTACTCCGGATGAATGAGGACGCGCACCCGCTCGGCGCCTTCATAGCCGCCGCTCGCGGAAATTTTCACATCGCGCACTTGCGACGTAAGGCTTTTCATAATGTGCCATTGCCGTGGATCCACAAAATCAGTAAGGCGCATGGCCTGCTTACGCTCTACCAGCGTCAGCATTTCCAGCGCCCGTTCCACAAAGGGACGTTCTTCTTTTGCAAAATGATCGAATACGCTCATAGCACTCGTCCTACAGCAGTTTTTCCAGAATGCTGAACAAGCCATACTGGGCAAAGCGAAGGGCAATCAAAGCGACGATGGGCGAAATATCAATGAAACCGAGTGTGGGAATAAATCGGCGAAACGGAGCCAGATAAGGCTCTACCAGTCTCTCCAGCAGTTGGCCGATGCCAGTCGCCCGCATTTGCGGCACCCATGACATCAAAATGTAGGCAATAATCATGTACTGATACACTGTAAAAGCAAAATTTAAAATGGTAAACAAGTACGCCATTAGCTCACCCTTTTTATCGTGTTAGTCCGTTACTCTTCCATAACGCTGGAGATCGTTCCTTGAATATCTACATGGTCCGGGGTGCATACAAAAATCGTATCGCCCACCTTTTGAATGTCTCCATTCAGCGCGTAAACCGTCCCGCTCAAAAAGTCGATAATTCTTTTGGCCTGATCTTTTTCCACCCGATGCAGATTGACTACCACAGGTCTGCGATGACGAAGGTTGTCGGCAATGTCTTGCGCATCGCTATAATGACGGGGCTCACAGAGAATCAAACGGATTCCCTCCTTTTCCCGCGCTTGGAACGGCACTACGTTATTGGCCCGGCTGACAGGCTGCTGCTTTTTGTGGTGAGAATCGTATTCGTCGCGTTCCTCTTCTACCGTGGTTTCCTCGATGTATTCCTCGTTATCCAGCCCCAGAAACCCCATCAATTTGTTCATGACACCCATACGCTACCTCCTCTCCTGCTCGTTGTCGCGTCTGTTTCTTCCCTATTCCGGCTTGACCAAAACAGAGCCAAGACGAATATATGTAGCTCCCTCTTCAATTGCCACTTCAAAATCACTGGACATGCCCATGGACAATTCTTCTATGTGAGCATGCGGGAACGCGCATTCATTGATCCGCGCTTTCCACTCGCACAGTCCGCGAAATACAGGTCGCGCCTCCTCCTGATCTTCGACAACAGGCGCCATCGTCATTAATCCGACGATCTTTATATGTTTCATATTACTGGTTTCACGCAAAAAAGCCAATACATCGTTGGGACTAAGCCCAAATTTTGTCTCTTCCCCGGAAATATTGACCTGCAAAAAGCAGTTGACGACCTGGTCGATCGCCTCGGCTCGGCGATTCAGCTCCTGGGCGAGCGAGAGGCGGTCCAGCGAATGAATGTACGGGAAACGCCCGACGACTTCTTTTGCCTTGTTCGTTTGCAGATGCCCGATAAAATGCCAGATGCCTCTCTCTTTGTGCAACTCGTATTTCGGCAAGGCATCCTGCACCCGGTTTTCCCCGATATGCTCGATCCCGACATCCAGCAAATCACCGATGGCCTGCTCGTCGACGTATTTGGTCACAGCGATGATTTTCACTTCCTCGCGCCGACGGTTCGCCCTCTCGCAAGCCGCCTGAATGCGCGTCTCAATCGCCGCCAATCTTTCTTTCAACACTTCCTGCTCCTTGATTTTCACGATGCCCTATCTCCCTTCTGTTTCCTTCCAGCCGATATACGAAGCCATTCGTCCTGTCATTTTGCCCGGCCCGGCTTCTTTTCGATGCGAGAAAAACAAGTCTGTCCGGCAGCTTGTACACCAGTCCGTCACCAACATATTTGCCCGGGAAATCCCCGCTTCCCGCAAAATTTCCGTATTTAACTGCCGCAAATCGAGCATGTACTTCCCTTCTGTGGAGGCAGAGACTGCCGTCTTCCAGTTTTCCGCACTCGTCCGCACCTGCGTCATGATCCGTTCATCCACCTCGTAGCAGCACCCCCCGATGGATGGCCCAATCGCGACGCGGATGTCCCCCGGCTTCGCCTTATAGTGCGTTTGCAGCGCCTTCACCATTTCCTCGGCAATACGCCCGACCGTCCCTTTCCAGCCTGCGTGGGCAAGCCCGATCGCTCCTGATGCCGGGTCGAGAAAATAAAGCGGAACGCAATCAGCGTAAAACGACGTCAGCAAGACTCCCTTTTGCTGCGTGAACAGCCCGTCTGTTGCGGCAATGACGTCTCCGAGGCTCTCTTTTCCCGCACCTCCCGCCGTCACCTGACAGACGCGGTTGCCGTGCACCTGGTCGGCGCATGTCCACGCCTCAAACGGCATCCCGACATGCTCGGCCAGCTTTTTTCGGTTCGCGATCACATGCGCCGGGTCGTCTCCCACGTGCAGTCCCATATTAAACGAGCCGTACGGTTCCTCGCTTTCCCCGCCAAGGCGAACCGTAAAGCCCGCCACGAGCCCCGGGAAATGCGCTTGCCAGTCCGCCAGCGCCAAAATGGATTTTTCCTCTTCCAAGACAAACGGTTCTCTCATCCTGTCACCTTCCTCATATGGCTTATCATACCATAGCCGAAAAGAAAAGAAAGGCTAACTGCCGCCTTTCTCCCTTTACTCCCTGTATTCATCCCCGCCAGAGGTTCTGGCTTCTACCTTGAGTGCCTCCTCCATCCGGACCAGCACCACATCTTTCCCGATCTTCACAATATTGCGCCACGGAATGACGTAATCATTCCCGGAGGAAAAGAACCCGAGGAATTTGCCTGGCCCCGGCACGACAATCGCTTCCACGCGTCCGTGGCGCAGATCAATCTCCAAATCGGATATCGTCCCCAGCCGCTTCCCATCCAGGATGTTCACCACTTCTTTTGTCTGGAAGTCAGAGATTTTTACCATTCTCCTCACCCACTTTTCTCCGTTACTTTCAGTATATGAACCAGCGGGAGAATATGTCCTCCTCGGCCCGAAAAAACAAGAGCGGCTCTTTGCGGCGGAGCGCCTGCGGGAATAAAAAAACCCAACGGTACAAGACCGTCGGGACCTATGTCGTTTCTCATTACGATTGGACGTGCTTTTGCATATGGGCGATGGCTGCCTTCTCCAGCCGGGAAACTTGTGCCTGCGAAATTCCGATTTCCTCTGCTACTTCCATCTGGGTTTTTCCCTCGTAAAAGCGCATGGATAAAATCATTTTTTCCCGATCACCCAGACGTTGCATCCCTTCGCGGAGGGCGATTTCTTCGACCCATGTGACATCCTTGTTCTTTTCATCGCTGATTTGATCCATGACGTAGATGGGATCTCCCCCATCCTGATAGATCGGCTCAAAGAGTGATACGGGGTCCTGAATCGCATCGAGCGCGAACACGACGTCCTCCTTGGCGACGTTCAATTCCTGAGAAATCTCGGTAATGGTGGGCTCTCGCGAATGCTTGTTGGTCAGGTTGTCTCGCACCTGAAGGGCTTTGTAGGCGATGTCCCGCAGCGAACGGGAAACGCGAATCGGGTTGTTGTCGCGCAGATAGCGCCTGATCTCCCCGATAATCATCGGGACGGCGTACGTAGAGAACTTCACGTTTTGCCCCAGATCAAAGTTGTCGATCGCTTTCATCAATCCGATGCAGCCTACTTGAAACAGATCGTCGACGAACTCTCCGCGATTGTTGAACCGCTGAATCACACTCAACACCAGACGCAGGTTGCCGTTGACCAGTTTCTCACGGGCAGCCAGCTCACCGCTTTGCAGGCGCTCAAACAAATCACGCATTTCTTTGTTTGTCAGCACCGGAAGCTTGGAAGTATCTACCCCGCATATCTCTACCTTATTGCGCGTCACGTCTTTCCCTCCTCGAAGCAAGAAAAAAGTCCCTAACCCGGTTGTCTTGAAAGGCCGCGTACTGACGCGTAGCCGCCAAGAAGGTGGCAAAAGCCACCATCTGTTACGGTTTAGGAACAGTATCCCCTGAGGCTGGGAAAATATGCGCTAGACCATTTTGTTGAATTCTTTTCGCAACCGTTTTATAATTCGCTTTTCCAAACGGGAAATATACGACTGGGAGATTCCGAGCAGATCGGCCACGTCTTTTTGTGTCTTCTCCTCTTCGCCTGCCAGGCCGAAGCGCAGCTCCATGATGATCCGCTCCCGCTCGGACAGCTTATCCAGCGCTTTTTTCAACAGCTTGCGGTCCACCTGGTCCTCGATATTTTTATAGATCGTGTCGTTTTCCGTGCCGAGCACATCCGACAGCAACAGCTCGTTGCCATCCCAGTCGATGTTGAGCGGCTCGTCAAAAGACACCTCGGAGCGGATTTTGTTGTTGCGGCGCAAATACATCAAAATCTCGTTTTCGATACAGCGGGAGGCGTATGTCGCCAGCTTGATGTTTTTCTCCGGGTCAAACGTGTTGACCGCTTTAATCAAGCCGATCGTCCCGATGCTGACCAAATCCTCAATGTTGATCCCCGTATTTTCGAACTTGCGGGCAATGTAGACGACCAGCCGCAGATTGCGCTCGATCAGCATACCGCGCACCGCAGGATCGCCCGATGGCAGGCGTCCCAGGAGCACTTCCTCTTCTTCTCGCGTCAACGGTGGAGGCAATGCTTCACTCCCGCCAATATAATAGACTTCTTCAGCGCGTACACCAATCCACAGCAGGAAACGGTACCAGGTCAACTGGAGTTGTAGGCGAAGTTTTACATACATGATTAGCCCTCCTGTTTGAGAATAAAGGTAGGTTCTTGCGTATATGCTTCCATCATGGCAGGATGCACGATCGCTTGGTACTTCCCGTCGGCTGAGAGCGGAATCGGGTTCAGCCCGATCAGCACTTTTTCGGTTTCATAACGAAGCCCTTCCTGTACAACCAACACATGATCTGGCTTGATCGCAAGCAAAAAATCCATTCCCCGCGACACGCTCCGATACGGGATCAGGCGCACGCGAGACTGCCATTCGATCGGCAGGTCATCCCAGGATCCGTCCAGCTTCTCCCACACTCCACCGTTTTCATCGGTTTGTCGGAGAAGCGACGGCGGAAGCAGATGAGCCAGCATGCGACTTTCGATAATCATGACCGGCAGACGCGTAATCGGCTCGTGGAGCTGATTGCCTGTGTCCACCAAACCGCGGCAAATGACTTTCTCCTTGGCTATGGTCACGACGACATCGACGAGAAACGTTTCGATCCTGCGCGGCTCCTGGATCGCCTTGTAGCTCTTTTTCCCTAGGAAAAAGACGAGCGTGAAGCCGACGGCAACAATCGCGAGCGTAGGCTTGAAGCCGACGCCAAACCCGTCATTGTGCGTCACAACCAATCCGTTGACGATTTCGTTTTGCGGGGCCAAAAAATATTGCAGACCGAATACCCCGCCTCCAAAGACAAAAGCGACAAAGTAAAAGATGATTAAGTTTTGCGCAAACGACAACAACCTCCTGTTACCAAATGCAATCCAGAGCATGAGAATGGAAAAGAGCAGTTTGACTGACCATTGATACATGGATGAAAACGCCGGGAAAAAGAAAAAGACCAGATACGAGCACCCGAACAAGGCGGCCGCGATCATTCTCCACCACACCACGCGCTCTTTGCGAAAATACGCCGTAAACCAGAGCAACAAGGTATCAATGGCGAGGTTGAGGAGTAGAATGATATCAAGATACACAACCACTTGCTCTCACCTCCGATCTGGTTTCGCCTTGGCGAAAATCCGAGAGCTGCAAGAGTTGCCAAGTGTGTTTTCGGCCAGTGCTGCGCTGCCTACGTACACTGGCTTCTATCAGTAAAAGCAGTATATATCAATGTGTATGTAAAGTCTGTCAATTCTTGACGGTGTTTTTTTGGATTTTTTGTCTAACACTTTCTGGTCTACGCACGCAAAAAAGCCTCGTTCCCGCAAGTAAGGGAACAAGGCTTTTCGTTTTGGCGACACTATTTTTTGTTACGACGACGATTGCGCAAAAATGCCGGAATATCGAGGTTGTCGAGGTTGCTCATGGAGAAGAGGGACTTGTCATCCTCTTCTTCCTTCGCACGACCCGTATTCACGTTGGAAATCGGCGTCGGGCGGTTGCCGGCCGTGCTGATCGGCTGTTGCTGGCGACGAGGCGCTTCTGCCGCGCGCTGCGTTTGCTCGAAGCCGGTCGCAATCACCGTAACCACCAGTTCGTTTTTCAAGTCTTCGTTAATGACCGCACCGAAAATCATGTTGACATCCGGGTCTGCTGCGGAAGAAACGATGTCGGCTGCTTCATTTACTTCGTACAGGCTCAGATTCGTACCGCCTGTGATGTTCATCAGGACACCGCGTGCGCCGTCGATGGACGTCTCCAGAAGCGGGCTGGAAATAGCGCGGCGAGCCGCTTCTGCCGCACGGTTTTCCCCGCTGCCTACGCCGATCCCCATCAGGGCGGAGCCGCGCTCGGTCATGATCGTTTTCACGTCAGCGAAGTCGAGGTTGATAAGCCCCGGTACCGCGATCAGGTCGGAAATCCCTTGCACCCCTTGGCGCAGGATGTTGTCCGCTTCACGGAATGCTTCCAGCATCGGCGTATTTTTATCGACGATTTCCAGCAAACGGTCGTTTGGAATGACGATCAGCGTGTCTACTTTTTCCTTGAGCGCAGCAATTCCGGCTTCACCGTGCTGGGAACGCTTGCGGCCCTCGAAGGAAAACGGACGGGTTACAACGCCAACGGTGAGAGCGCCCAGTTCCTTGGCGATCTCTGCAACTACAGGAGCCGCCCCCGTACCCGTTCCTCCGCCCATTCCCGCTGTAACGAACACCATGTCCGCACCGCGCAGGGCATTTTCAATCATATCGCGGCTTTCTTCCGCTGCTTTTTTTCCGATTTCAGGATTCGCGCCTGCTCCGAGACCGCGCGTCAGTTTTTCGCCAATTTGCAGTTTGATGTCTGCACTGGACAATTGGAGCGCCTGGGCATCGGTGTTCAAGGTGATGAACTCTACCCCTTTCAAACCGCCTGCAATCATGCGGTTGACTGCGTTGCTTCCGCCGCCGCCGCATCCAATTACTTTAATTCGTGCAAAGGATTCCATGTCCATATCAAATTCCAGCATATTGCTAGTCCTCCCCAATTCAACATAAAAACTTCGTGGCCCAAGAAGCCGATTGACAAAACGAATGGGACATCCCGTTATTCTCTTCCATGTTTTTCGAAGAACGAAACGTTCCAATTTTCGCCATTGTGTTAACTACGGCAAGCGACTAAATAAACTCGCTAAACCAGTTTTTCACTTTTTCCATTAAACCGCCGCCTTCTTTCGGCTGCTTCACAACGGTTTGCTTCTGAGTGCCCTTGAATGAGGGGGTGACGCGTACGCTGCGGCGCTCCATCAACTGCAAGGCATATTGAATCAAACCTACCCCTGTGGTGTAGGCAGGATCCCGCACTCCGATGTAATCAGGAATTGCGATGCGAACAGGTGCGTCCAATTCTTCTTTTGCCAATTCCAGCATGCCAGGCATCGCTACGGTACCGCCTGTGAGAACGTAGCCACCTGCAATCTCGTCGCGGAAGCCCAGCTTGTAGACGGCCTCCTCGACCAGTTGGAATATTTCTGCAGCGCGCGGCTCAATGATATTGGCCAAATCCACTTGCGTAAACTGCTTTTCGACTTCACTGCCAATCCGGTTCACCTTGAACTTCACATCTTCAGAAGCTTCGTCGATCAATGCACACCCGTTTTTTATCTTCACGCGGTCTGCTACATCCGTATGTGTGCGCAATCCCAATGCAATGTCGCTCGTAATGTGGTCGCCACCGATGCCGATCACGGTGGTCGCTGCCAACTTCCCTTGCTCGAATACACCGATCGTGGTAGAACCCGCACCGATGTCGACAAGAACGACACCCATGTTTTTGTCATCTTTGGAAAGGGCGACAGTGCTAGCCGCAAGCGGTTGCAAGAAAATTCCAGCCACGCGCAAATTGGTCCGTTGAGCACAGCGAACAATGTTATGTACAACCGTCTTCAATCCGGTCACAATGGTACCTTCCATTTCCAGTCGGACGCCAATCATGCCCCGCGGGTCTTTTATACTACCTTGCCCGTCTACGATGTACTCCTTTGGAACTACCTCAATGATTTCACGGTCCGGTGGAATCGCTACGACCTTCGCTGCCTGAATGACGCGTTGGATATCTTCTTCTCGTATCTCACGGTCTTCGCTGGATACAGCGACAACCCCTTGGGTTTCATGCAACTCGATATGGTTTCCAGTGATCCCCACATACACTTCTTCGATTGAAACGCCAACCATGCGCTCGGCATGGTCAACCGCTTCCCGGATGGCATGCACGGTTTGGTCGATGTCAACAATCACGCCTTTCTTGATGCCTTCAGAATGTGATTGTCCGACGCCGATGATGTTGATGGAACCGTTGTTGATTTCGCCGATCATGACGCGTACTTTGGATGTTCCAATGTCTAGGCTGACGATGAGTTCATTACTTACCAAACCTGTGACACCTCCCCTGCTACGTCTTTTGTCTTGCTAATAAAATGAGAACACCTGCATAAATTATTCCACACAGGACAACCATTCCCTTTTTTTCATATAGAATTTTTGTAAAAAAATGACCTTCTTCCCATTAGTTACGGCTATTCCTGCTGATTGATCCAACGGGATAGAACAATTCTCCTAATTACGGCCAGGTTATTGAAAAGACGCACCCCGAAAGCCACAATCGCCGCCAGGTAAAGATCAATCCCCAGGAAGCCGCCGATGAAGGCAAGGCCGGCTGCAAACAGCGTATTGAAAAAGAATCCGGACATGAAGATCCGAACGTTGAAGGTGCGCTCCAGAAACGAGCGGATTCCCCCAAAGATCGTGTCCAATCCAGCCAAGAGGGCGATGGAGAGATAGCTGCTATACTCCTGGGGCACGCGCCAATCCAGAAGGAAGCCGACAGCGAGACCGACAATCAGTCCGATAAGCGGGAGCCACATGGTTACGAATCTCCTTTTTCTTTTACAGGTTTCATAAATTGAATGACGCGTGTTTCTTTGTTTGCAGAAATCATCAGCTTGTCCCGTTTTTCGGCCAGCACCTTTTTATTCGCGAGCCGGAAGTTCTCTTCGACCCCTTCCAGCTTCAAGGCGGACAGCAGTACTTCGGGCTCCCCCAATGCTTTTATTTCATACGGAGGTTTAATCGTCCTCGTATCGATCTGAATGACATCCCCGACATTGCGAATCGCAGAGGTGGCAACCAACCTGTGCTCATTGATGGATACCGCCTGCGCTCCGTTCGCAAACAGGATATTGACCAGCCAACGCAAATCTTCATCGTCAATCGTGTATTCCCCTACAACAGGCACCTGCATGTGATCGTCCAGAATCGGCTCCTCGGGCATGGGGGCATCGACGACTTGCAGCACAATGCCTTCTCCTTCCACTTCCACCATTCCGGCCAACCGGCGGTTTCGTTCCAGCTCTTCTTTCATGACAGAAATGCTCTCGTCTTCACTTAGCGAGGTTTCGTATTGGTAGTACAACTGATTGTACTTGGAAATATCTGCAAGCAGGTTCTTGTGTTTCTCCAGTTCTTTTTGCAGCGTGGTCCGAAGTTCCGCGATGCTGCGAGACTCCTTATGTACGGGATGTAAGCTGCTGCGCAACTGTACAGCCAACATCACACCTATGATAGCACTAATAACGGCAAGAATAAACGTGATTTTACGGCTTTTTTGTAACATGGGGCAAACGCATCCTTTTCCCTTTTAGGAGTGTTTCGTTTTGGCGTCGCCGACGAAAGCCGGCAGTTGCAACTTGTCCTTTTTCGCCAGGTCGATTTGAACAAAATCTTGCAGGGAGTGCAGTACTCCCCCCGGCAAATTGAGAGCACTCTCCATCGTCTCCGGATTGCCGATTGCCGAAATCACAAAGGGAGCCGCTGACTTGATCCCGTTGACGATAATCGTCGGCCCGACACAGCGGATGGAAGAGTTGCTCACCAGCCGCTGGCCGTTGATGCTGATCGCCTCCGCTCCCGCTGCACGCAGCTCGTTGACGACCAGGCGGACGTCCTGCTCATGCACGATGAAGTTGGCGATGTCCGAGCTGCTGGCGGCCGTTTGGCTGTCTTGCATCGTGATGACGATTCCCGGCCCTTCTACGGCTACTACGCCAGAGAGCATCCGCGCGGCTTCCAGTTGGCTGAGCGTTTCGGCTGCTTCCGATTTTCGCTGCGCCATCGCTTCCTCGACTTTGCCCACCTGCCGCTGCAGATCGATCAGTTGTTTTTCCAGATGCCTGTTTTGTTCTTTTTCGGACAAAATCCGATCGTTCAATTGCGTTTCCTGCTGGAACAACTGATCGTTCAGCCGCTCTTTGCGCGTGAGCTTGGTAGTCTCAAACGAGGTCGCTACCAAAAAACCGGTACAGAAGGTCACAACAGTTAAATACAAATGAAACTTGCGGCGACGACTCATTGTCTGCTTCCCCTTTTTCCTTTACTGCGGCTTTTCTGTTTGCTGCTGGTTGTCCGTAAGCGGCACGCCATCGCTTCCCGCCGCGCCGTATGGAACAAACCACGGCTGCTCAAACATGGAGAGCACCCCTTTGGTACCTGCGGGCAGCTCAGCCACGATTGCCGGATACCAGTTCAACATTTTGTCGAGCTTGTAGACCACACTGCGCACTTCGTTTCCGTCGCGCATGTACAAGGTCACCCGCTGCTTATCGTACACCGTTGGCGTCAGAGTTATGTCCGAAATCTCTGCGAGCACGTTCGGCGTCAGTCTGGATAACGCTTTGGCGAGGTT
Source organism: Brevibacillus sp. FW301-21C12A (assembly GCF_058788915.1). Taxonomy (NCBI): domain Bacteria; kingdom Bacillati; phylum Bacillota; class Bacilli; order Caryophanales; family Paenibacillaceae; genus Brevibacillus; species Brevibacillus sp. FW301-21C12A. The sequence continues at coordinate 118,131 of NZ_JBYTBG010000003.1, read as the reverse complement.
CGGGAGGAGCTCAGGCGCTGTCCAGGAGCTGATTAACGGCCTGTCCACCACGCGATCGGCAAAATTCACCTGCTTCAATACTTTCCCGTTTTCGAGCAGCGGATAGCGGCTGCCGTCCTGGCCGTTCCAGAAAGCGACCCGCTTCAGCTCTGTCACGTGCAGGCGGATGACTCCCGGGAACGAGCGGCTGACCGTTACGCTTTTGATGCCTTCCAGCGGCTGCAGGTTGCTCTGCACGCTGCTCTCCCATACGTTGAGAAATTGCATGTCGCGCGCGAGGCCAGACTGCTGGACAATTTGCTCCGCTGGGTAAATGTCATTGCCGATCACTTGAATTTCCTGCACTTTGCTGTATGGTGATCGAATAAAAACGATGATAAGTACGGTAAGAAAAAACAGCACCAAGAGAAAAACTAGCTTGCGGTTTCCTTTTCTTCTGGGGCGTTGCTGCTTGACTTGCGGAATGCGTTCTTCAAATACCGCCATGGCCGAATCCTTCCTCATGCATTCTAGGCTCATCGCCCGCAAGATTACTCAAAACAAAAGAAAATAAAAGGTTTTTTTCCAAATAATTGCCACTTTACAAAACAGGGAAAGCGGCATAGCACTATGCCGCTTGTCTTCCCTCGATCATATCGACACCCTCGTAATATCGGCTCCCAGCCTGCGCAATTGCTCTTCCAGCCGATCGTACCCGCGATCGATATGATGGATCTGGTTCACCGTGGTAATGCCTTCTGCAGCAAGCCCTGCCAAGACCAAAGCAGCTCCTGCTCGCAGATCCGTCGCTTCCACACTCGTGGCGGTCAGCTTCCCTACGCCGCGAATGATGGCAGAGCCGAGATCTACGTATATAGAGGCGCCCATTCGCGCCAATTCATTCACATGTTTGAATCTTCCTTCGAAAATCGTTTCCTTGATGACGCTGGTTCCCCTCGCCTGTGACAGAAACACCATCAACTGCGCCTGCAGGTCTGTCGGAAACCCTGGGTATGGCGAGGTGATGATCCGGTCGTAGGCACGCGGACGGGAGTTGCTTTTGATTTCCATTATATCATGGCGGGTTTTGATTTCAACACCGCAGCTACGGGCAACCTCAATCAATGCTGTGAGCTGCTCAGGCAGCGTGTTCGTCAGTTCGACATGGCCCTGGGCAATTCCGACCGCCAGCACGTACGTACCCGTGACAATTCTGTCGGGGATGATCCGGTAGCTGACGGAACGAAGCCGCGGCACGCCGCTGATCTCGATCGTATCGGTGCCTGCGCCCCTGATCCGCGCGCCCATGGCGTTCAGAAAGTTTTGCAGGTCGATAATCTCCGGCTCTCGGGCCGCATTGCAGATGCGTGTCGTCCCTTTTGCCAAGACCGCCGCCATCATGATATTTTCCGTCGCACCCACGCTGGGGAAGGAAAGAAAGATATTGGTCCCGCGCAATTGCTTTGCCCGAAATGTAATGTAGCCTTCGGATTCTTCTATTTTAGCCCCGAGTGCCGTAAGACCGGACAAATGCAGGTCAATTCGGCGTTCACCAATGTCGCAGCCGCCGGGACGCGATATGGTGACTTCACCCAACCTGGCCAGAAGCGGCCCGGCGAGAAAAATAGAAGATCGCATCTGGCTCATTAAATCATCTGGTACATGCGGGACGGAGACAGACGTTGTATCCAGATCGACGCAACCGTCCACATGCTTCGTGTTGGCCCCCAGCGCCGTCAATATTTCCAACATGACCTTGATATCTTTCAAGTGGGGGACATCGTAGATATAGAATTGCCCTTCCGCAAGCACAGCAGCGGCAAGGATAGGAAGAGCAGCGTTCTTAGCTCCTTGGATCCGAAGCGAACCGGACAGAGGTCTTCCGCCTTCGATCGCAAAAGTCTCCAAACTTTCACCTCCGTGTTACCCCTCGCCCACCACCAGAACTTCCGGATGCAGATCAATTCCGTATGTCGCAAGAATTGTGCTCCGTACATGCTCGATTAAGGTGAGGACGTCGGTAGCCGTGGCTCCTCCGCAATTCACGATGAAATTGGAGTGTTTTTCCGAAACCTGAGCTCCGCCGATTCGATAGCCTTTCAGCCCTGCTGCCTCGATCAGACGTCCTGCGTGGTCGTTCGGCGGATTGCGGAACACACTGCCGGCGCACGGCATCTGCAACGGCTGTGTCTGGCGTCGCCGCTCCTTGTTGGCAGAAAGCGTAGCGGAAATTTGCTTGCGATCACCAGGGCGCAGCTTGAAACGGGCCTCCAGCACGATCCCTTTTTCTCTCTGCAAGAGTGAAGTCCGATAGCTAAAGCTCAGTTCCTCGTTACTCAACACCTTACATTCGCCGTTTGCAAAAAGGATTTCGGCTTCAATAAGAATACGTGAAAGATCAGATCCGTGTGCCCCTGCATTCATATAGACGGCTCCGCCTACCGTACCAGGAATCCCTCCTGCGAATTCCATCCCTGTCAATCCCATCTTGCCTGTCTCCACCGCCAGGCGGATCATGGAATATCCGGCACCCACACACACCTCTTCATCCCTGAACTCGCAGTGGCTCAAGCCCTCAGCCACTTTGAGCACGGCTCCGCGAATCCCTCCGTCCCTCACCAGAAGGTTGGAGCCGCGCCCGATAACACTCCAAGGAATTTCATGACGATGGATGATTTGCAAGGCTTTTAGCAAGGATTCTTTGTCCTTGGGCTGGATCAACAAATCAGCAGGACCCCCGATCCGCCAAGTCGTATGATTGGCGAGAGGTTCATTGGTCCACACTTTTTCGATTCCTGCTTGCTTCAGCTCATCTGCGATTTTTTTCATTTGTGAACCTCCTGATACGTTTGCTAGGTCGGACCTTTAAGTCTTCTCACGTGTTTGCTCCATACTATGCCATCGCCCAGAGCGGCGTGACAATCGCCCATCCGATCATTTTTTTCCGGAGACTTCCTGCAGCGTGCGAACGATCTCGGTCGCTGCCTGCGGCATTCCGAGCGACAGGGCGCTTTCCTTCATCTGCGCCCACCGCTCACGGCTTTGCAAAAGGCTCTCTACCTCGCCCAGCAGGCGCTCGCCGGTCAGTTCCTTTTCGACAATGACCCGCGCTGCCCCTGCCCGTTCCAGGCCGCGCGCATTTTTCTCCTGATGGTTGTTGGTCACGTACGGAGAAGGGATGAGGATCGACGGCACGCCGAGCGCCGTCACTTCGGCCAGCGTGGACGCGCCGGCACGTCCAACCAAAATATGCGTCGCCGCCAAAACGTCCGGCATGTTATGGACGAAAGGAAGCACGGAAAGGTTTTCGGGAAGCTTCCCTTTTGCGGCAAGTTGTTTGGAGATGTTCTCGAAATGAACGTCACCCGTTACATATACAAAATGAGTATCGGCATATTGGCCCAGTTGTGTGACGACAGCTAGCACCGCTTCATTGATCGCTCGTGCGCCGCGACTGCCGCCAAAGATCAGGACGATTCGCTTGCCAAAGTCTACCCCGAGAAAGCTTCTTCCCGCCTGCGCGTTGCCGTGCATCACTTCTGTCGCGCGCGGGTTGCCGGTAAAGACTGTTTTGCCCTTGGGAAAATAGGCGAGCGACTCCGCAAACGACACCGCCACCCGCGTAGCCGACTGCGACAAAAACTTGTTGGTCAAGCCCGGGACGACGTTTTGCTCGTGAATCAGCGTCGGAATGCCCAGACGGGACGCCGCGTACACGACCGGGCCGCACACGTATCCGCCAGTGCCGACGACGACATCCGGCCGGAAGTCGCGCAGCATTTTTTTCGCCTCGGACACCGCGCGAACGAATTTCCACAAAGTCTTGATGTTGTCCAGCGACAGCTTTCGCTTCAAGCCGCTGATCTCGACAGACTGGAACGGAATTTCCGTGCGCGGTACAAGCTGCGCCTCCAGCCCTTTTTTACTGCCGATATACAAAAAGGCAGCCTGCGGTGTTTGGCGAGAAACTTCTCTCGCCACCGCAAGCGCCGGATAAATATGTCCACCTGTGCCACCGCCTGTTAGGACGACGCGCATACAATCACACCCTTATTTTTATGCAGGGAAAAAAACTGGCTTCCTGCTGAAAATTCATGATCGGGAAAAGCGGGAAATGTTCAAGAGAACGCCGACCCCTGTAAGCATCAAGGTCAGGGATGATCCTCCGTAGCTTAGAAACGGCAGCGTAATCCCGGTAACCGGGAACATGCCCGTGACGACGCCGATGTTGATGACGACCTGAATAGCGATCATGCCGATGATCCCGAGCGCAAGGAGGCTTCCGAACAGGTCTGGCGCCGTAATCGCGGTGCGCATCCCTCTCCACAACAGCAGCAGGAACAAAAGCAGGATGAGCGTGCCGCCGATAAACCCCAACTCCTCCGCTACGATGGAAAAAATGAAGTCGTTGTACGGCTCCGGCAAGTACAGATGCTTCTGCCTGCTTTGTCCCAAACCGAGGCCGAGCAAGCCGCCTGGGCCAATCGCATACAGCGACTGGATGATTTGGTACCCGGTATTGAGCGGATCAGACCATGGATCGAGAAAAGACGTAATCCGCTTGATGCGGTAAGGGGCCGACAACACCAGCCCGATAAAGCCGACGACGCCAATCATCCCCAGACCGACGAAGTGGCTGATTCGCGCTCCCGAGGCAAAAATCATCACAACCGCCGTTCCCATCAGGACGGTGCCGGTTCCCAGGTCCGGCTGGAGCATGATGAGCCCGAAGCAGACCATCGGGATCGCCAGGGCAGGCATCAGCCCTTTTCGGAACAGGACGATCTGTTTTTGGTTGTCCGACAGCCAGCGCGCCAAAAACGCGACGACGCCGAGCTTGGCAAATTCGCCAGGCTGAATCCCGAAAGCCCCGAAGCCAAGCCAGCTTTTGGAGCCGTTCACTTCGATCCCGATCACGAGAACCAGTATCAACAAGCCGATACTCATGTAAAAGCCCGGCTTGGCCCATTGTTTCCACACCCAGTAGTCAATGTTCATCGTAATGTACATGGAGGTAATGCCGAGCAAAGCAAAAATGAGCTGCCGCTTGGCAAAGAAGTACGGGTCGGAAAAAGGCGGCTTCTGGGCGACGATCGCACTGGCGCTGTACACCATCACGATGCCAATTCCCAATAAAAAAAGTGTTGCAAAAATAATTACGAAGTCGGGGGCAGAGCGTACCTTGCTCATAGTGCCAGGTCATCCTTTCTCATGCCGTCCCGTATTGCGCTGTATTCATGAGGCTTTCGTGGGACGTTATGCTAGGCTTGTTTTAAGTCTATGCACGCCGTCCTTAAACATGCTCCCCCTGACCTCAAACGAAGGGAACATATCCCAGCTCGCACACGCCGGGCTGAGCAGTACTACGTCTCCTGATTGCGCCAACCGGGAAGCAGCAAGAACGGCTTTTTCCACAGTATCGACATGGATTCGCTCGTTAATCCCTGCTTCTTCCGCACGCGCAAGCAAAATCGGCGCTGTCTGCCCGAGCGCGACGACCGCTTTGACCCGTCCTTTCATGACAGGCAAAAGCTCCCGAAAATCGACGCCCCGGTCAAGGCCGCCGCAAATCCAGACAACAGGCTCCTGGCACGCCTGCAGCGCGCGGGAAGCCGCTTCCGGATTGGTCGCTTTGGAGTCGTTGTAATATTTGACCCCGGCAATGGAATCGACGTATTCCATGCGATGCTCCACGCCAGGAAAAGTAGACAGCACCTGCACGATGGCGCTTGTATTGGCACCAGCCAGCTTGGCGACGAGAATCGCAGCCAGGGCGTTGTCCAAATGCGGAACAGTCATATCCGCTACCGCGATGATGTCATCCGACTGGCCCTGTCCATCTGTAAACCGGATCACGCCATCCTGGACAAAAGCGCCTCTCGGAACTTGCTGCGTCTTGCTGAAGTAGTAGACACGGGCAGGCAGCTCGCCGCATTTGGCGAGAATCTCCGGCTGGTCAAACGGCAGGATCGCGATATCATCTGCTGTTTGGTTGGCGAACATTTTCAGCTTCGCGTCCAGATACGCCTCCATCGTATGGTGGTAGTCGAGATGAGCAGGATACAGATTGAGCAAAACACCGATGTGCGGACGAAACTCCCTCGTCCCCATGAGCTGGAAGCTGCTCAGTTCGGCCACGAGCCACTGGTCCGGGCCCGCTTCTTCGGCGAGGCCGCACAAAACCGTGCCGATGTTGCCGCCAACGAGCACATCCAGGCCCGCTTCCTTGAGGATTTGTCCGACGAGCGTCGTCGTGGTTGTCTTTCCGTTGGAGCCTGTAATGCCGATGATCGGTGCCTTGGCAATCTGGGAGGCTAGCTCCACCTCCGTCACGACAGGAATTTCCAGTGCGAGCGCCTGCTGCACAGGCGGCGCTTCGTACGGAATCCCCGGATTTTTAACGACGAGCGCCACGCCCGGATGAATCAAATCGTCCGGATGGTGGCCGCAAATGACGGTGATCCCGAGCGCCTCCAGTTCCTCGATGCCACCTGCTTCTTCGCGCGGCTTTTTATCGTTGACCACGACATGAGCGCCAAAGCGGTGCAGCAGTTTTGCCACTGCCACACCGCTTTTCGCCATTCCTAAAACGACTATGTGCTGGTTTTGATAACGAATCATCTGATTGTCACCACCTCAAGATATACGCCCAATCCGGCAAAAAACATCCCGACCAGCCAGAAGGTGACGACGACGCGCCACTCGGACCAGCCTGTCAATTCAAAATGATGATGGAGCGGACTCATGCGAAAAATCCGTTTGCCGCGCGTTTTGAAAGAAACGACCTGCAAAATGACGGACAGTGTCTCCACGACGAACACGCCGCCGATAATCGCCAAAAGCAGCTCGGTTTTCGTCATGATCGCAATTCCCGCAAGCGCTCCCCCCAAACCGAGCGAGCCTGTGTCTCCCATGAACACGCGGGCCGGATGCGCGTTGAAGACGAGGAAGCCAAGAACGGCCCCGACGACGGCGGCGCTGAAAATCGCCGTGTCGTAGTCCTGCCCGAACCAGGCAATGATCGCGTACGCGCCAAAGGCGATGGCTCCTGTCCCTGCCAAAAGTCCGTCCAGGCCGTCTGTAATGTTCACGGCGTTGGTCGTGCCGACGAGCAAAAACAGCAGGAACGGGAAGTAGAAATAGCCGAGCTCCAGCTTCCACGGCGTTCCGGGCAGATGCAGCGACGTGTCGTGCCCCATCATGAGCAGCAAAACATACGCGCCGATTGCCAGCAAAATCTGACCGGCAAACTTCTCTTTGGCGGTCAAACCGAGGTTGCGTTTTTTTCTGATTTTGATAAAGTCGTCCAAAAACCCGATCAGACCGTAGCCGAGTGTCACCAGTAACAGGAAGTAAATTTCCATGTTGGCATTGGCAAACTTCAACACGGTAAAGATAAGTGCCAAAAGAATGATGGTACCCCCCATGGTAGGGGTCCCAGCCTTCTTGTAGTGCGATTGCGGTCCTTCCTCGCGAATGGCCTGCCCGAATTTCAGGCGGCGAAGGAAGGGAATAAACAGTGGGCCAATCAGTACGGCAATGAGAAACGCGGCGACGATCGTGACGATTAGGACGTTGTCAGCGAACATGCCCGAGCCTCCTTTCTTTCGATGCCAATGTGTCGCATCTGTCTCTATTCTTGGTTGTACCGGGCAATCGCTTCCCGTGCTACTTCACGGTCGTCGAAGGGCAGTACTTGATCTTTAATAATCTGGTACGTCTCATGACCTTTTCCGGCGATCAAAATGACGTCGTCAGCCTTTGCCAGCGAGATGGCATGATGAATCGCTTCGCGGCGGTCTGTCACCGCTGTGTAACGGGAAGCGTCCACGTCGCGCACGCCAGCCAGCATGTCGTCGATAATCGCTTGCGGCTCCTCGGAGCGAGGGTTATCTGATGTTAAGACGGTCATATCCGCATACTTCGTTGCGATCTTCGCCATAATCGGGCGCTTCGTGCGATCGCGATCTCCGCCGCAGCCGACGATGCAAAATACGTTGCCTTTGGCAAACTCTTTGACCGTCACCAAGGCGTTCTCCAGGCTGTCCGGCGTATGGGAGTAGTCGACCAGAACGGCGAACGGCTGTCCGGCATCGACCGACTCGAATCGCCCGTTCACACCGAGGACCGCCTCCAGGCTGGCCTTGATGTCTTCGAGGCTCACGCCTTCTGCCAGTGTAACCGCGATAGCGGCCAATGCGTTGTACACATTGAATTTGCCCATCAGCTTCAGGTTGAGGCGAATGGTGCCTGCAAAGGTTTCCGCTGTAAACGACGTTCCCTTGCTCGTGATTTCGATGTCCTTCGCGCGCACGTCCGCCGGCTGGTCGATCCCGTACGTAAGGACGCGCGCAGGGGTCACCGTCGCATACAGCTTCGACGCCTCGTCGTCTGCGTTCAGCACGGCTGTCTTCAGGCGGTTCGGGTCGTAGTGGTTCCCGAACTGGGAAAACAGCAGCGACTTGGCATAGCGGTAGTTTTCCATCGTTTTATGGTAGTCGAGATGGTCCTGCGTCAAATTGGTGAAGACTGCGGTATGTATGTCGCAGCCGCGCACGCGTCCCTGCTCCAGCGCGTGGGAGGACACCTCGATAATCGCGTAGTCTGTATGGACATCGCACATGCGACGGAAGCTTCTTTGCAGGTCCACGGCATCGGGCGTCGTGTTTTTCACTTCTTCCGTGACATCCCCGATCCGCATGTGGATCGTGCCGATCAAGCCTGTTTGCTTGCGCTGGTCGCGCAGGATCTTGTCGATCAGATGAGTGGTGGTCGTCTTCCCGTTTGTTCCGGTAACCCCAATCACCTTTAACTCTCTTGTGGGAGATCCGAAAATGCGATCAGCCAGCATAGCCATTGCCCGCCGGGTGTCCGGCACCCTGACAATAGTCGCTGGCACGTCCAGATCTTGTTCGGATAGCACGGCGACGGCGCCATTTTTCACCGCCTGGGCCGCAAACGCATGACCGTCCACGGTGTACCCTGTCAGACACACAAACAAGTAGCCGGGCTTCACCTGGCGCGAGTCTGCTGTCAAACCCGTAATCTCCATACTGTCATCCCCCGAAACCTTCACTGGCAACAAAGGCATGAGCAGATCCCGTAGAAACATGAAACAGGCACCCCATTCTCCAACTAGTATAGACAGAAATTTGCCCTTTTTTACGAAAGGAAACCGATCCATTTCTGTGACGAACAAAGGCAGAGCGACTGTAGACAAGCCTACTTCCCTCCGCCTTCGAAATCTCATTTTATAGCTAATTGGTCAATTTGTCACCAAGATGTATGCGAATTTTTCCGCCCTGGTCAATTTTCACGCCAGGCGCAGGCGACTGCTGAATGACATAGGTCCCTTTTCCGGAAACGACCAGCGGAAGCGTCTCATACGTCTGCACGACGTCCTTCATCGTCTGCCCGACCATGTTCGGAACCTCGATCGGCTCGCGCTCGCCCAATGCCTTGTTGATCTCCTTGGCGATGCCGTCCTTGCGCTTGGGCACATTCATATACTGCAGGGAAGATTCGATAATGCTCTTGACGCTCGGCGCGGCAATCAGTCCGCCAAAAGCCAGCGCCTTCGGATTATCGACCGCGAAGTAGACGACGATTTGCGGATCGTCCGCAGGGGCGAAGCCGATAAACGACACGATGTACTCCCCGTCCACGTAGCGGCCGTTTCTGACCTTTTGCGCGGTTCCCGTTTTTCCGCCGACCCGGTAGCCTTCAATATAGGCCTTGTTTCCTGTTCCTTGGGCCACGACGCTCTCCAGCGCATACCGCACCTTGGCAGAGGTTTCCGCTGAAATCACCTGGCGCACCTCGGTCGGAAGCGTCCGCGCTACAATATCGTGTGTGACGCTATCCCGCCATTCCTTGGCGACAAACGGCTTCATCAGCTTCCCGCCGTTAATCGCAGCCGAGACTGCGGCCATTTGCTGGATCGGCGTGACCGATACCCCTTGGCCAAACGAAGTCGTGCCAAGCTCGACAGGTCCGACGCGACTGAGATTGAACAACAGCCCGTTCTCTTCCCCGATCAGGTCGATGCCTGTTTTTTGCCCGAAGCCAAATTTTTTGATGTATTCAAACAGCCGCTCTTTTTGCAGGCGCTGCCCCATCGTTACAAAGCCGGGGTTGCACGAGTTTTCCACGACTTCCAGCATCGTCTCCTGTCCGTGCCCTTGCCGCTTCCAGCAGCGCAGCCGCTTGCCTGCCACGGTAATGAAGCCGGGATCGTAGAAGCTTTCCTCCAAAGAGACTACGCCTTCGTTCAAAGCGGCAGCGAGCGTGACGATTTTGAAGGTCGAACCTGGCTCATACGTTTTCCAGATCGGCAAATTGCGGTTGTACACTTCTGTCGGATAGTTTTGATACTCGTCCGGCTGGAAGGTCGGACGGCTGCCCATCCCCAAAATTTCTCCGGTCTTCGGGTTCATCGCGATGGCGAGAACATCGTCCGGCTGATAAGCGACGACGGCCTGGTCCAGCTCCCGCTCGATAAACGACTGGATGGCGCTGTCGATCGTCAAATACATGTCCATCCCGCTCACCGGAGGGACGTAATCTTCGGAGCCTCCGGGCATGACGCGCCCTTTGGCATCGGACGGAAAAGAAATGTGCCCCTCGGTTCCTTTCAGAAACGGGTCGTAAATTTTTTCCAGTCCGGTCAAGCCCTGATTGTCAATTCCGGTAAAGCCGAGAATGTGCGCGGCCATGCTTCCGTTCGGATAAAAGCGTTTGGAGTCTCCGGCCAAATAAATCCCCGGCAGGTTCAACTCCTGAATTTTCCGCGCTTTTTCGATCGGCAGCTTTTTTCCGCCTGGAATCTTGTCGTTGCTCATCTGTTTTTTGGTGATGGCCTGATAAACGTCTTCTTCTTTTTGCTCCAAAATGATCGCGAGCTGCCGGGCCGTCTCCTTCGGGTCCTTGATTTGCGCGGGGACGGCGACTACCGTTGGCACCGTCATGTTTGACACCAACTCGTTGCCGTTCCGATCCAAAATCCGGCCGCGATTCGGCTTGAAGTCGATTTCCCGGTTCAACAGTTGGTCAGCCATCTGGGCAAGCTTCGGTCCTTCGATCAATTGCACATACCCGAGCCGGGTGATGAGCGCCGTGTACAGGACAATGCCGATGACCAGCGATATGAAAATGCGACGGCGTACAGTAGCATTGGATACCCGCAAAGCGAGTCCCCCCTCGGAAATAGGTTGTCTCTTCCTTACCTTATTCCTTGGGGGGACGGGATAGAACTATGGGGTTGCGCTTGTTTGGCTGGCATCTGTGCCGGCAGGAGGGGCTCCCTGGTTCGACTCTGCCCCGCCCTGCTGGCCTGTCGATTGTCCAGCAGGCTGTTCCGTTTGTTCAGCCGGATCGGTCGCTGCACCTGTTCCGGCCGGAGGCGCCGTTCCTGACGGTGGAGCGGTTCCGGATGTCGCCGCTCCGTCCTGAGCTGGAGACGGCGCTGGCGGCTGCGATTCGGACTGCAGCGTGATCTGCAGCTTTTCCTTGCCGTTTAGCGCTGTGCCCGGCGCAATGCTCTGCTGTACGACAAAGCCCGTGCCCGTAGCGTGGACATCAATGTCGAGCAGCGAGGCAAATTCCATGACTTCCCTGAGCGACTTCCCTTTGAAGTCAGGCATTTTCGCGCCCGTCAAGCGGTCCGATACCAAAATGATTTGCTTCCCAGGCACTACCTGTTCGTAGGCGGCAGGGTACTGCTCCACGATCTTGGTCCCGGTTCCGAGTACTGTCACGGTCAAATTGTCCTGCTTCGCTCGCAGTTGCGCCGCTGTCGTGGACATGCCCACGAACTTCGGCAGCGTCTGGCTTGCAGCAGACTGAGCCGCCTGTACCTGCTCCTGTGCGGCCGTAGCGGTCGACTTGCCTTTCCCGCTGTCGGCTGCTGCGCGGGGCAGTTCTGGCTGCTGCTGCAAGTATTGCAGGCTGCGCTCCATGATCGACTTGAACGTCGGCGCGATCATCATTTTGCCCCAGTACGCGTACCATTCTTTCGTATCGGGATCGTCAATTACGACGTAGACGAGCAGGCGCGGATTGTCTTTCGGCGCAAAGCCGATAAACGAAGCGATGTAGTGCCCGTCCATGATCTTACCTGTGTTCGGATCGTACTTTTGCGCGGTACCGGTTTTCCCGGCGACGTGGTAGCCGTCGATGGCGTACAGCTTCCCTGTTCCGTGCTCGCCGGTCACGACCGTTTCCAAAATGTCGCGGGTCTTCTTCGCCGTCGCCTCCGAGACGACCCTTCTCACGACTTCGCGCTCGCTGCGCTTCACGACCGCTCCTGTATGCGGATCGCGCATTTCCTTGACGATATGCGGCTTCAACAGCTCGCCGCCGTTGGCGATGGCCCCTACTGCCATCACCTGCTGGATCGCCGTAACCGTCACCCCTTGTCCGAAGGTCGTCGCGGCCCAGTCGCGAGGAGACTGCGGTTTTTCCAAGTTAATCAGGGTTCCTTCTTTTTCGTAGGGCAACTCGATTTCAGTCAGGGAGCCCATCCCGAACTTTTTGAAGTACGCCCTGAGCTTCTCCAGCTTCAGACGCTCGTAGCCGAGCTTCGCGAACATCACGTTACTGGAGCGTTGCACCCCTTCCAGAAACGAAATTCTGCCCCAGCCCACCCCGTTGTTATGGTCGCGAATCGGAACTTGTCCCTTGATCGTGTACTTCCCGGAGTCATACGTCTCATTCGGGTTGAACAAGCCTTCCTCAATCGCGGCGGCCAGCGTAATGATCTTGAACGTGGAGCCAGGCTCGAACATGGAGGTGATCGCGTGGTTCGTATAGTTCGAAATCCCGTTATAGTACGTATTGGGATTAAATTGCGAACGATTGCCCATCGCCAAAACTTCGCCCGTCTGCGGGTCGGATACGATGACCGTCATCCCTTTTGGCTTGTACTGCCGATCCACCACATCCAGCGCTTGTTCGACGTAATCCTGAATTTGCCTGTCGATGGTCAGATAGACATCGTAGCCGTCTTTTGCCGGGATGTATTCGCCTTCTCCATCCGGTAGCTGGTAGCCAGCTCCGTCTCTTTTATACTGCATCTGCCCTTCTTCTCCGGCCAGCTCCTTGTTGAGCTGCAGTTCGATCCCCATCTTCGGCTCATCGTACAGATCGAGATACCCGATCACGTGCGAAGCAAAGCTGTTGTTCGGGTAGACGCGTCTTGTCGTCTCATTCAGAAAAATCCCCGGAAGCTGATTTTCTTCCACCTGCTTACCGCTTGGCAGCTTCGGATATTGCAACTCCAAAATCCGCTTTTTCTGCTCTTCGCTGATTTTCCTTCCGTAGCGGCCCAGCTCCACCACCTTGTTCGGCTTGGTCAGCATCTTCACCAATTCAGGCACCGGAGCGTTGAGAATGGGGGCCAGACTGTTTGCTGTGTAGTAAGGGTCCTTGACGACGTCCTGATCTTTTTCATCCCGCCCTTTCAGCCTGGCGTTCACGGTGTATGCCTTGCCTTGGAAGGCGAGAATTTCGCCGTTTCGGTCTTTGATGGCACCGCGCGTCGGCTGCAGGGTCCGATTCCGGTCCCATTGCTCCTGTGCCTGTCCCATGATTCGAGCTGCGTCTACCGTTTGAATCCAGTAGATCCGAATGCTCAAGCCTGAAAAGATCAAAATCAGGCATAACGCACAAATGAGGATGCGCCAATTCACGAGTCGTTTCGTTTCCATTTCCACTCACTCCATCACGTCAATGATCGCCTGCCTGAATCGGCACGGACAGTCAAGCGTAAGAAAAAAATGTTACCGCACAATTGACGCAGTAACATTGATTTTAAGGCTGGTTTGGCTGTTGTTGTTGAAGCGAACTCGCCTTTACTTTCCCCTGACCAATCGTATGTACGGCATTCGCGTTGTACACCATGCCTTGTCGCTCTGCTTCTCTCTGGATGCGATCGCGATTGCTGAGCTGCTCGATCTGAAGCTTCAGAGTGGCGTTTTTCTCGGCTACCAGACGGTTTTCTTTTTTCGTGCTCTGGATTTCGTAATTCATCTGGGAGATTTGCGAGTACCTGACTCCGACCATCCCCAGGCCGATCACTGTCAACGAGATAAACAAGAGATAGAGCAATTTTTCGCCTGTCGGAATGGTTGGTTTGATTCGGATCGTTCGTTTTGTTGTCTTGGTGACGGAGCGGGACTGCTTCTCCAGCTCCATTGCCAGATTCCCTTGGTAGTAGTAGCTCAACGCTTTCTCACCCCTTTTTCCTCGTTGCTGTCTCCCTCTACACCTTCTCGGCTACCCGCAGCTTCGCAGAACGCGCGCGTGGATTGGCCGCAAGCTCCTCTTCCGACGGCAAAATCGGCTTGCGCGTGATGACTTTGACAATCGCTTCGTTCCCGCACGTGCAGATCGGAAACGACGGCGGGCATGTGCAGCCCTTGGAATAATCTTGATACACCTGCTTGCAAATCCGGTCTTCCAGCGAATGGAACGTGATGACGCTCACGCGGCCACCCGGATTCAAAATATCAATGGCATCGGCGACAGCTTCTTTGAATGCATCCAGTTCATCGTTGACGGCAATGCGGATCGCCTGAAACGTCCGCTTCGCAGGATGTCCTCCTGTGCGCCGCGCTGCTGCCGGGATTCCTTCCTTAATCAGCTCGACCAGCTCGCCTGTTGTACGAATCGGCTGCTTTTTGCGCTGCTGTACAATTTGCCGGGCAATCCGCCGGGAAAATTTCTCTTCTCCGTACAGCCAGATGATCTTGGCAATCTCCTCTTCGTCCCACTCGTTGACGATGTCGTAGGCCGAAAGCGGCGCTTGCTGATCCATTCTCATGTCGAGCGGCGCGTCCGCATTGTAGCTGAAACCGCGTTCGCCTTCGTCGAGCTGCGGGGAAGACACCCCCAGATCAAACAAAACTCCATCTACACCTGTAAGCCCCAAATCTTTGACAATCTCTTTCAGATGGCGAAAATTGCTTTTGACCAGTGTTACCTTGTCCATATAGGGAGCCAGTCTTTCCCGGGCGTTGTCGTGCGCCCAGTCATCCTGATCGATCGCAATCAGGCGGCCGCCCTCGGTCAAACGGGACGCGATCAGGCTGCTATGTCCCGCTCCACCGAGCGTGCAGTCCACATAAATGCCCCCGGGCCGGATGTTCAGGCCGTCTACAGCTTCGTCCCTCAGTACGGTTACGTGATGAAACGACAATGTCGTCACTCCTGTTCTTCTCGCTGCTACAAATTAAAATCAACCAGTTTCTCAGCAATTTCTCCAAAAGAGCCTTCCGACTGGGCGAAATAATCTTCCCAACGTTCTTTGCTCCACACCTCTACGCGGTTGGATACGCCAATGATGACACATTCCTTTTGCATACCGGCATGCTCGCGCAGATTGGGCGGTATGTTTACCCTTCCCTGCTTGTCCCACTCACATTCGGTTGCGCCGGAAAAGAAAAACCGTGTAAACGCGCGTGCATCCGCTTTTGTAAAGGGAAGAGTCTTCAGTTTTTCCTCAAGCTGCTTCCACTCTTCCATCGGATAGGCGAACAAGCATTGATCGAGTCCGCGGGTAATGACAAAGGAAGCTCCCAGTCCTTCACGGAATTTGGCAGGGATCGTCAGGCGGCCTTTTTCATCGATGCTGTGCTGGTATTCCCCCATGAACACGCCCTAGTCCCCCACTTTCCTGTCCTTTGGCTCCACTTTCCCCCACTTTTCCCCACTTTGTCGCCTACTTGCTATTATAAAAAAAAATCCTGCATTTGTAAGCAGGATTTTTTCGTTGAATTTTTTGCCGGGAAAGGACGGTTTTCGCGAACTATTCGACCCAGCTATCGAGATATGCTTTTTGCTCGTCGGTCAATTTGTCGATGCCGATGTTCAATGCTTCCAATTTGTATTGGGCAACCATTGCATCCAGCTCGTAAGGTACGTTCAGCACTTTTTTGCCGATGTTTTTGTACTGTTCGTTGACATACGCCAGCGAAACAGCTTGCAGGGCAAAGGTCATGTCCATGATCTCTGCCGGGTGGCCGTCGCCTGCTGCCAGGTTTACGAGGCGTCCTTCTGCAAGAAGGTACAGTTTTCGACCGTCTGCCATGACAAATTCTTCAATATCTTTGCGCACGATTCGCTTGGATGTCGACAGGGCGCCAAGCTCCACTTTGTTTACTTCGACATCGAAGTGGCCTGCGTTGGACAGGATCGCGCCGTCTTTCATCACTTCAAAATGCTCTTTGCGGATCACGTCGCGGTTTCCGGTCACGGTCACGAAGTAGTCGCCGTGCTTCGCCGCTTCGCTCATCGGCATTACTTCGAAGCCGTCCATGTACGCTTCTACCGCTTTGATCGCGTCGATTTCGGTCACGATGACTTTCGCGCCAAGACCTTTCGCGCGCATCGCCACACCTTTTCCGCACCAGCCATAGCCGGCTACGACAACGGTTTTCCCTGCTACGACCAGGTTGGTTGTGCGGTTGATGCCATCCCATACGGATTGGCCTGTACCGTAACGGTTGTCAAACAAATATTTGCAGAAAGCGTCGTTCACCGCTACCATCGGGAACTCCAGCTTGCCTTCTTTTTCCAATGCTTTCAAGCGCAGAATCCCTGTTGTCGTTTCCTCTGCGCCACCGCGCACTTGCGACAAGAGATCGCGGCGCTCGCTGTGCAGGATGGTCACCAGGTCGCCACCGTCGTCGATAATCAGGTCAGGGCGCGTCTCCAGCGTTTTAATCAGGTGCTCCTTGTACTCGGCTGGATCTGGATTGTACTTCGCAAAAACGCGGATGCCGTCTTCCACCAGCGCCGCGCAAATGTCGTCCTGAGTGGAGAGCGGGTTGGAGCCTGTAATCGTTACTTCAGCGCCACCGGCTTGCACGACTTTTGCCAGGTACGCGGTTTTTGCTTCCAGGTGCAAGGAGATCGCCACTTTCAGTCCTGCAAATGGCTGCTCTTTTTCAAAACGCTCGCGGATGCGGTTGAGAACGGGCATGTGCTCTTTTACCCAGTCAATTTTCAAATGGCCGCTGTGTGCAAGCGACATGTCTTTTACAATGCTTTCAGAAACGGTGTTCATGTATGGGTAGACCTCCTTTTATCTCATAAACACAACCCTGTCTATCATATCATACGCAAGTACAACCATCATCTCTTTTTCCTGTTCCCGCCAATTTTTCGGCACACGGCTGCAGGTGTCGCCCCGCGAACGGCTGCGCTGCTGAAAGCGAGCCTCGCCGCTGCTGTCAGATCGCATCCGCCTTCGCTGCCGAAATGGCGTTTTTTGCTGCGCCCTGCTGCTGTCCTGCATTTGTCGTCAGCAGCTCCAAAAACCGCAGCAGCGCCTGTGGCATCCATTTTTTCTTATGATAGACCAGTTGGCGGTAGACGCGGACTTCCGGATGGGAAAAAGGCAGGATGGTGAGCGTACCGTTTTTCGCTTCTTCGGCGACGGCGATGTAAGGAACGAGCGCAATCCCTAAATCATATGCGACGCATTGCTTGATCGCTTCCAGACTGCCGAACTCGGACGACGATTCGATCGTCGCTCCGGCGTCGCGCAGGACAGACTCCATGATCGAGCGGTAGCTGCATCCGGCTTCGGTAAAAATCCAGTTTGCTCCGGCGAAATCGCGCGCTTCGAGCTTTTCCACCCGGGCCAGCGGATGGTTGGGCGCGGCGATGACCACCAGCTTTTCTTCGCCGAGATTGGTGTTCACCAAATCGGGATGATCCTGTAGCCAGTCGAGCACGAAGGCGAAGTCGTAGTGCCCCTCCTTGACGCCCTGACGCAGTTCGTGACAAATTCCCGGCTTCAACAAAATGCGCACGCGCGGGTGCTCCGTGCGAAATGCTTGCAAAAAAGGCGGGAGGAAAAAAGCGGCGAGCGATTCCACCGTGCCAATGCGCAAGGTGCCAGCCAACTGCGCCTGCTCGGACAGGTTGGCCCTCGCTTCGTCCAGCACCGCCAGCAGTTGCTCGCTGTAGGCGAGAAGGGCTTCTCCGGCGTGGGTCAGTCTGATTTTTCGCCCCCACCGCTCAAACAGCGTGACGCCAAAATCCGCCTCCAGGTTTTGAATCTGCGTCGTCACGCTGGATTGCGCATAGCCCAGCACCTCTGCCGCGCGGGTAAAGCTCTGGCATTTGGCTACCTCGCGAAAGGTCAGCAAGTAGCGCGTATCCAAATTCCTCTCCCTCCTTTTTCATCGAAAAAACCGATTTTGATTATCTAATATTATAGATAACTCCGATGATTATGTCTATGCTACACTACCTCTACAAACAACCGAACGATAAAGAGAGGGAACATTCATGGAAAAAGCAACTGTGCAAACAGCGGGCTTCGCCAAAACGCTGCGGCTGCCGCAAATCGTCGCCTTGTACATCGGGGCCGTCATCGGGTCCGGCGTGCTGCTCATCCCGGGGCTGGCGGCAGAAAAGGCAGGCCCCGCCTCGATCCTCGCCTGGCTGGTCATGTCGATTCTCGTCTTGCCGATGGCACTCACGATGGGACTGCTGTCCGCCCGCTACCCAAGTTCCGGCGGCGTCTCCACCTTTGTCCGCACGGCCTACGGCGACCGCTTCGGCAACATCGTCGGCTGGTTTTTTCTATTATCTGTGCCCATCGGCGCCCCGATCCTCAGCGTGACCGGAGCCAACTATCTCGCGGTGCTGCTCGGCTGGGGCGACACGCAAATTTACGCGGCGGCTGCGCTCATTTTGACCGCGGTGCTCATCATGAACGTGTTAGGGATGCACGTTGCCGCTCGCGTGCAAACGATCGTCGTCGCGCTCATTATCTCGATTTTGATCGTGGCCGTCGTCGCTGCGCTGCCGCACGCTTCCGCCGCTCACTTCACTCCGTTTGCCCCCAACGGCTGGCTTAGCGTCGTGCAAGCGGCAGGGCTGTTATTTTGGTGCTTTATCGGCTGGGAGGCGGTCACGCACTTGTCCGAGGAGTTCGTCGATCCGGCGAAAAATGCCATCCGCGGCGTATTGTGGAGCGCGGGCATCGTCGCCCTCCTGTACTTTGCCGTCGCGTTCATGACGGTCGCCACTCACAGCTATGGCGCAGGCATCTCGGCGGCAGCGCTGTCCGTCATGGTTCAACTGTCACTCGGGCCTGTCGGCGGCTGGATCGTGGCTGTGACTGCCTTGTTTATTTGCATCGCCACCACCAACGCCTACATCGGCGCGGCGGCGCGGATCGCCTATGCGCTGGCGCAGGAAAAGATCGCGCCCCGCTGGTTTGGGCTGCTGCACGCGAAATACCGGACGCCGATCGGCGGGCTGTTGTTCCTCTCGCTCTGCTTTGGCGTGGTGCTGACGGTCCTGTATGCAGGAGTGATTGACCTGGCCCGGCTGATCGAGCTGCCCAACGCCACGTTTTTTGCCACCTACATCGGCGGGTGTCTCGCCGGAATCCGGCTGCTGCGCAACCATCGTCTCGGACGGCTGGCTTCCTGGACGTCGCTCGTCTTCACTGTCGCGCTTTATCCATTTCTGGGCTGGTCCGCGCTCTATCCGCTCGTGATCGCCGCCTTGCTGCTACTCTGGCAAAAGCGCATGGAAAAACGCATGACCGCGTAGCATCAAGACAGGTCGTTTCTTCTTCCCGGGAAACGCACCTGTCTTTTTTTGCGCTTGCAAACAGTTTCCTCGCTCATGAATCTTGCCCGTCGTCTTTCCCCATGCTAAAATGGCGACATTCCCAATCGTCGGATGTTTGGAGGTTTATCCTATGACATTGCAAAAACCTGTCCGCTCTTCGCTCGTGAAACAGATTGCGGAACAACTGGTGCAGCGGATCGAATCAGGCGCGTGGAAGGTCGGAGAACGCATCCCGCCTGAGCCGGAGCTGGTGGAGCAGCTCGGCATCAGCCGCAACACGCTGCGCGAGGCGGTGCAGGCGCTGATCCACACAGGCATGCTGGAAGCGCGCCAAGGCGATGGCACTTACGTCCGCTCGTCCAGCGAGTTCGGCGCAGCGATGCAGCGACGGCTACGGCGCTCGACCTTGCTGGAAATTTTGGAGGTGCGGTACGGACTGGAGCGCGAAATCGCCCGGCTGGCTGCCATGCGCAGGACGGATGCCGATTTGCTGCAAATCCGGCAAAAGCTCGACGCTTCCCTCTCGCTCAGGCACGATCCGCAAGCGTACATCACCGCTGACGTGGCGTTTCATATCGCGGTCGCCCACGCGACACACAACAGCGTCATGATCGACCTGTACGAGCAGATGACCGAATCCTTGCGCCTGTCTGTCAGCGGCACGCTGGATTTCCACGACCTGTTGGACCAGCAGGCAATCACACATACGGCTCTCGTCCAAGCGATTGCCGAACAAAGTCCTGACGCGGCGGAAGAAGCGGCAAGCAACCTGATTCAAGCCAGCAAAACAGCTCTCACGGAGCTGATCGAGAAAGGAGGGATGGACGCATGAGCCCTGCCACCCTGACAGCAGCGAAAAGCAAAGCGCAGCCTGTCACTCCCAAACCGTTTCTCATCATCGCCGGAATTATTTTGATTACATTTGCCATGCGCTCTCCGCTGACGGCTGTTGGCCCTCTGGTCGGCTCCATCCAAGGCGACCTCGGCCTGTCCAATGGAATGTCCGGACTGCTGACTACCGTTCCTTTGCTCGCCTTCGCGCTGCTCTCGCCGCTGGCACCGGGCATCGGGCACCGCTTTGGCACGGAGCGCACGCTCTTTGCCGGACTGCTCGTCGTCCTCATCGGGCTGATTCTGCGCTCGTCCGGCTTCGTCTTCACACTGTTCGCCGGAACCGCCCTGATCGGAGCAGGCATCGCCATCTGCAACGTGCTGCTGCCCGGCCTGGTCAAGCAGCGCTTCCCGCAAAAAGCCGGGTTGATGACCAGCGTGTACACGACCACGATGTCGATGTGTGCCGCGCTCGCTTCCGGCATCAGCATCCCGCTCGCCAGCACAGGCGGCTGGGGTTGGCAAGGCTCGCTCTTCTCCTGGGCGCTCCCGGTCCTGTTCGCCATCGCCGTCTGGCTGCCGCAGCTTCGCGCTGACGGAAGCCAGCCAGGAAAAAGCACGGGCGAAAAAAGCAAACAAGGGCTGTGGAGCTCGCTGCTCGCCTGGCAGGTCACGCTGTTCATGGGCTTGCAGTCGTTTCTGTTTTACTGCACGATCGCCTGGCTGCCTACGCTCTTGCAGCAGCACGGCATCAGCCAAACCAGCGCCGGATGGATGCTGTCGCTCGTGCAGGCGGTCAGCCTGCCTGCGAGCTTTTTCACCCCTGTGCTCGCTTCCCGCTTGACGAATCAGCGTTTGCTCGCGGCTGTAGTCGGCCTCTTCTCCCTCGTCGGCTTCGGCGGGCTTTTGCTCGGCACAAGCGAGCTTCTGCTCTACCTCTGCCTGTTGCTGCTCGGCCTCTCGCAAGGCGCCTGCATCAGTCTCGCCCTCACCTTTATCGTCATTCGGGCCAAAGACGTGCGCCAGGCCGCCCGGCTATCCGGCATGGCCCAGTCTGTCGGCTACTTGCTCGCTGCGGTCGGCCCGATTTTTGTCGGCTTTCTCTACGATTTGCAGCACTCCTGGACCGTGCCGCTCAGCCTGCTCTGCCTCGTCAGCGTGTTGGTCGTCACAAGCGGCATCGGGGCCGGGCGCAATCAAACCGTTTGAGCGTCACGTCAAAAAGCGTGCGGACCGTCACTGGTACCCGCACGCTTTTTTCTTTTGGAGGCAGAAGCGCCTTCCCGCGCTTGTTATATGGTAAAATATAGAAAAAGAGCGGCACAGGCCAAGGAAAGGTGGCGAATCATGAGACGCTTGTGGTTGTTCAGCTTGACGCTCCTGCTGTTTTTGCCAGGATGCGGGGAACCGGAAGTGGAAGTCACGCTGCCGAAAGAGGTGGAAAAGCGCATGGAGGAGCAGCTTCACGTCGACATTGTCGTTCCGCCTGCGGAAAAGCTCGCGGTCAAATACGCCGAAATCCGCTACCCGCCGATCGTAAACCAGCAGCAGATCGCCGGCCCCTCTGTCGCCGTCATTGTGTACACCGATGAAAAAGGCGAGCTTCTGCCACTGACTGACGAGCAGCGCGCCGTGATGCGAAACAGGCAGCAACGCGAACTGTTTTACGGTGAATACGCTGACAGGCCGGTCATCATCATGGAAATCCACACGATGAAAAATTTCCTCGCCGACGCGCAATCACAGCTCATCGAAGGAATGGCGGTCGAGTACGGGCAAAAGGAAACCGACTCAGGGACGTACGCCTTTTACAGCTTCAATTACGATGACACCGCTTATACGACCACCTTTTTGCTCCAAAACGGGATGACCACAGAAGCTGCCGTCGACTTCAACCGCAAGCTGATCCGCCTGCTTAAAGGCCAGGGGGAGTCGTAGCGCGTTTTCCTCAAAATCGCAAAAAGCTGGATGCAAAGCACCCAGCTTTTTTTGTTGCCCGCTATTCGTCTTTGCCAATCAGCCGGAACGTCTTGCCGTCCGCAGACGAGAGGTAAAAAGTTTTGTCGACGCTGCCGCCCAGTTCGCCCGCGTAGTATTGGACGGTCAGTCTGTACTTGTTCGTGCCGATTTTGGCGAAGTACAAAAGTTCATTGAATTGCGGAAAACGCACGAAGTCGTAAATTTCGTATTTCATGAACGAGAAATGCTCGCGCAAAAAAGACTCGCTGACATTCAGCTTGTTTTGCTTCACATACGCGACGAGGTCGTCGTAGCGCCTGATCTTTTTCTGGTCCATCACATCGCGGACAAACGCCGCTACGGCATCGGTCATCGCCTTTTTCTCGCTCTCGCTCACCTGGCCCGGGAACAGCTCTTCCATTTTGCTGTCCAGTCGGGTCAGCATCGCGACGGCCTGCGCTCTGCTGATCGTTTCTTGCGGGCGGAACGTGCCGTCCGGATAGCCGGAGAGAAGCCCCATTTTGTACGCCGGATAGACGGTCATGACCTCATGCTCGTTTTTGGGCGACAGGTCGGAGAAAAACCGCGCCGTCGTTCCCCGGTATTTTTCGCCCTCGGACTGATGGCCGAGCGCTGCCAACAGAAGGCGCGCCGCCTCCAGCCGCGTCATCCCATCCGTCGGTTTGCCTGTCGTCATGATGCCTGCTGCCGCCAAGTGGCGATACGTTTGCTCCGACCAGCGGCCCGAAGCTTTCGCTACATACGTCTCTTTGACAAAAGCGTCCGGCTCGTGTCCTTTGTAGGACGGGAGCACGCGCTCTATCAACGAAAGAAACTGCTCCTGTGTCACTGTTTTCTCCGGTTGAAACGTCCCGTCCGGGAAGCCTTGAATCAACCCGGCTTTGGCTGCCTGCTCAATCTCCTTGGCCGCCCAATGTCCTTTTGTGTCGAGGAAGGAGACGGAAGCGGTGACGGCCTTTTCCTCCCTGGCCTGGGCCTGATTCGACTCGCCAAGTGCTGTGCCTGCCCAGGCCATCGACAGGACAAGCGCCCATACAGTGGCTTTTTTCCCGAATAGTCGCGACTTGTTCTCCATCCCGAGTACCACCTTTCTTCACAGGAATTCCGTTATTCGTAGGACGCAAACTTTGTCGGAAAAGTTTCGGCATACGCCGTAGAAATTGTTTCCATTTTCCAAACACGCAAGAAAAATCAGCGAAGCCAAGCGATTCGCAGCGCCTTCGTTGCACGAAAAAAAGCCGACTGGCCGTCTAGGACGATCAGCCGACTTTTTGTTTTCATCCGTTTTGTTTTTTGCCTGTTACACGAAAAAGAGTTGATGAGTGCCGTCGTGAGCAAACGGAGCCTCGACCAGACGGTCAACCAGTTCCAGCCCGTACTTGTTCGCGAAGGGGAAAAAACAGAGCTTGCGTTCCTGCAAGCCGCCCTCGGGCAAAAGCGTCGTCTCGATCCGCTTGATCCGGTTATAGGCGACATCTTCTTTTTGCTGCAAGGAGCGAATCAAACGTTCCTCCAAAAAGGACACCTGCTCAAGCAACAGCGCACTGTTCTTTTCCGCCAGGCCGCGCATTCCCGGGTCCAGACGCAGCACCTCTTCCACGAGCGGACGGTACATGGCCAGGATTGATTCGCGCGCACTGGCAAATTGCTCATGCAGCGGATGCGGCCCTTGCTTTTTCTCCCACTCGGCTTTCCAGCCCGCAAAGTCGGTCAGCACCTGTTCGACCGTAAGCTCCAGACTCTCCAGCAGACGGAGGTGAGCGCCTTCCACGAGGGTGATGGACATGCGCGGCAAAACAATCGGCATCTGCATCCCGAACAGCTCGAAAACTTCGCGATAGTACGCCCAATAGGCGATCTCGCCTGGCCCCCCGATGAAAGCCACAGTCGGAAACAAATGCTCCTGCATCAGACCGCGCGTGACGACATTGGCGCTGAATCGCTCAGGCTGCTCCTGGACCAGCCGCAGCAATTCCTCGCGACTGTACGACTGCCGTCTGTTGACAAAGCGATCCAGATGCCGGGACAATAGCAGCCGGTCTTCCCCTTCGTAGATGAACAGGTTGGCCTGTTGCTCGTCAACTTCAAGCTGCAACGGATACCCGGCCGCTGCGATCCGGTCTTTTGCCTTCACGAGCAGGCGGGCCATCTGCTCGTTTTGTTCGATCACCTGCTGAAACACGGGGCGTTCCAGCTCCCGTACGAACGGCAGCGATGACTCGACGAGGATCAGCCCATGCTTTCCGAACAGTTGGGCCATCAGCCGGGCAAACCACTCCGCCACCGTAGCCGAGCTTTTGGCTGTTTGCGTCAGCAATTCCCGCACGTTTTTCGTTTCGGCTGTCTCAGTTTGTTCCTGGAAAAAAGCATCCAGGAACTGCATACACACCTCTTCTTCCAAAGCCAGCTTGCTTGCCGACATGCGCCCTTTTTTTCGCAGCTTCAGCCGTTCCTTGTGCAGACGGGTATCGCTATCCGCCGCCCAGTACACATGATCGATTTCATCAATGTCATGGTCTTCTCCGGCGATCCAAAAGACGGGGACGACGTTTGTTTGCAGTTCGGCCGACAGCTTTCGCGCTGCCTGAATCAAATGAACCGCTTTGTTGATCGTGTACAGCGGGCCTGTGAGGACTCCTGCCTGCTGGCCGCCGATGACGACATATGTATCCGGCTGCTTCAGTAATTCGATGTTTTTCAGCGCTTCGGGGTGAGTGCCTATTGCTTCATTAAAGTTATGTAAGCCTTCCGCCAGTTGCTTCCGCTCGAAGGTTTGCGTGGAGAGCCACTTCAACCGTTCCCGGTATGACTGATCTTGGTAGGGATTGTGCGCGAATAAGGACAAAGCAGATTCGTTCTGCTGCTGGTACTCTCGTGCCAGCCGATTTGCCAATGGAAGCGCAACACGTTCAACATTCATGCTAGCTCACCTTTCTTAGGGCGATGGTCACTGCAAATTATACCACGCTAGCCATCCACAAAAAACAAGACAACCCGCCAAAATGGGTTGTCAAAGTGTAGCGCTGTTTTTTCTTAAAATTGAGGCGGTGTGACAGACCAGATCAGAACGGCTTCCACGTCGCCGCTGTTTTCAATCGTGTGCGATTTGCTGCTGTCAAACGAGATGCTGTCGCCTGTCTCCAGCACGTGCTCTTCATCGTTGAACCTCGCTGTCACGCTTCCGGCGATCACCGTAAAGCATTCCTCGCCTTCGGTCTGGACGAATTTGTCCGCGACCATTTCTCCTGGCATCAGCCGGACCTCCAGCATGCCCAGCTTGGCGCTCCCTCCCATTGAGAGCAACGAATACGTGCCTGTCGATTCGGGAAAAACCAGTTGTCTGCGCTTTTGCAGACGTGTCACGTGTACTTGCTTTTGATCGATGTCCTCGAAGAAATGAATGATCGGGGATTCCAGCGCCTTTGTGATTTTCCACAGCGAATCCAGCGATGGCTGGGAAATTCCCCGCTCCACCTGACTGAGTAGCCCTTTGCTCAGCCCCGTTTTTCCTGCCATGATCTCCAAGGTAAATCCACGTTCTTTTCGAATCATCCGAATCTTATGTCCGATGCTCTCGATGGGAAGTCGCATAGTTCCAACCTTCTTTCTTATCGGAATAAATACGATATGTATAGCCAGTGCGTTACACCACATCCATCGTCTTGATTATGCCCGTCGTAAACAGCACTATATAGACAAGTCCAAACCAGAGAAACGACAACCGCCAAGCGGAAAATCCTACCTTTTTCAAGGAGAGCTTCCCTTTCAACTTCACCTGGAACCAGCCTAGCAGCACAATCGTCACCAGGAAAAAGCAGCTAACCCACCACCAGGCTGACATCGCTTCTGGCCAGATGAGCTCGTACGCGGAAACAGCGGAACGAATCACCAAAAAATTCGTGATATTCACCGCCCAACGACCTGCCAATCTTTTGTTCCGCTTCACCATGTACACAATCAAATAGACAAGCGGAAATCCTAAGAATGGCACTACGGTCAGCGTCCCCCAAAAATAGGACCAGAAAGTTGTCCACATGGCCATCTACTGTCGCCTCCCCTCCTTCCCTATTCCCATGCCAGATTTTAGAAGAATGACGCGAAGCAAGGTCTCGTGCAACGGAGTAGGAATCCCGGACTTTTTTCCTAGTTCGACAAGATAACCGTTGATTGATTGTACTTCCGTAGACCTATTTTTCATCACATCTTGCAGCATAGAGGAAAGATTACGGGAAGTACTTCGGCAAATAACGACAATTTCCTGCCAGTCTTTTTCCCCAATTTTTTGTCCAGCGAAAGCAGCTACCTGCGCGGCTTCATCAAACAAATCGCGCATCAGCGCTTGTGTATGCGAACTGTCGAGGAGTGCCCCGTTCGGGATTTCAAACAATGCCGTAAGCGGATTTATCAAGGCATTGGCGAGCAGCTTTCTCCACGCATGCGGTTCAATCGCTTTTTCGTAGATTGCCGTAATCCCCGCAGCCGATGCCCATTCGACAAAGGAAGCGATCACGGGATCTCTGCTGTTTCTCTCCTGCCATGGTCCGACACGCAAAGTGCCTGTCCCGGTATGCTCCACTTCCGTCGCGGAATGCCTTCTGGCTCCTTCTGTGTGAATGGCGAAAAAGCATTGCGCGTCCGCAAGCACTTCTGCGAGCATTTCCTGGTGCCCCATCCCGTTTTGCAGCGCGACGACGCGCGCGGCAGGATTCAAGTCGGTCAGCGCCGGAAGCAACGGAGGCAAATCAGGCTGCTTGACGGCGAGCAGGTACAGGTTCCCTGCAGGCAAGCCAGCTTCAATGGGGCGGGCAGGTACCATCACCTTTGTTTTTGTGCCGTCCAGACGCTGGAGCGAAAGTCCTTGTTCCATGAGTTGATTCGCCTGAAGTGAACTGCGCGTAACGACGGTCACGGACAGTCCAGCGAGCGCAAGCCTTGCTGCGTACAGCAAACCAACGGAACCACCGCCAACTACGACCACTTGAAAATCGCTAGTTACTGGCTGCATTTGTTCACCTACATTAATCAATACTTATTTTATAAGAATAGCAGAGTTTAGGAGATTGTTCAATTGATTGGAACAAAAAAAGATCGCAATTATCGAAAAATTCTCTGTTGATTCTTTCGTTTACATGGCCGGATGAGGTGAAAACTTTGGGTGTAGTACGTGCTGTGTTTTAAAAGCGGCCTTCATCGGCACTTTTGGTGCGGCGAGGAAAGAGACGAAATCGCTGTAGCTTCTTGGGCTCCCTGCTGGAGGGCTGGACTGCCTGGCTGCGGGGAAAAAGCGAAACCACGTCCAAAAGTGGTTGATTCAGGGAGCTTCTCAGAGTTGGACGCTAAAAGCGTGTTTCGCTTTTTCCCCGCAGCCTCGGTTGGGAGCCCAAAGAGCTTTCGCGGATTTCGTCTCTTTCCTCGTCAGGGGCCAAGGGGGATGTCGGAGGGGAAAAAGAAAGGGCAAGGTAAAAAGATTGGACAAGAATTAAAGAAGAAGTGCGGGCATTCGTGTAGACCTTTCTGGGAGCTATCATTCTACCTGCTCGACCATTCGCAATGCTTTTTGAATCTGCTTCCTTGCCTTGGGCAGCCTGACTTCCTGATTTACAATACAAAAATCAACATCGAACGAAAGAAACAGCTCGCAGAGGAATTTACCTTTTCGCCAGCCAAAAAAGACTGCCGCCCAAAGGCGACAGTCTCCAGCCATTCCCTCCTACACCGGATAAACCGGATGCTTCCGGTCGGAGAACACTTGCCGTTTGTCCTTGTAAATCTCGTAGCGCGCAATCAGGTCCTGGCGCAAGCTGCTCGGCGGAACGATCGCGTCGACGATCAGGTTCGAGGCCAACAGGTACAGATCGATGTCCTCCTGGTACTCCTTGCGCTTTTCCTGAATGAACGCCTGGCGCTCGGCCGGGTCTTCGATGGCCTGAATTTTGTTGCTGTAAACGGCGTTCACCGCTGCTTCCGGGCCCATTACCGCGATTTGCGCGCCGGGCAGGGCGATACACGCATCCGGCTCGAACGCCGAGCTGGCCATCGCGTACAGTCCTGCTCCGTACGCCTTGCGCACGATGACGGAAATTTTCGGTACGGTCGCCTCGGCCATCGCCGAAATCATTTTCGCCCCGTGGCGGATGATGCCCGCGCGCTCCACCGCTGTGCCGATCATAAAGCCCGGGACATCGGCCAGGAACAGGAGCGGGATGCCGAACGCGTCGCACAGCGTAATAAACCGCGCCGCCTTGTCGGCCGAATCGACGAACAGGACGCCGCCCTTCACCCGCGGCTGGTTGGCGATAATCCCGATCGGCTTGCCGTCCAGACGGGCAAGACCTGTAATCAGCTCCTGGGCAAACAGCTTTTTAATCTCGAAAAACGAATCCGCATCGACCAACGATTGAATGAGATCGTGCATGTTAAAGGGCGCGTTTTGATTTTCCGGGACAATGCTGGAGATGTCCTTGGCCGTTTCGATAGGGCCTTTAGCCGCTGCCAGCGGAGGCTGTTGCGTGTAGTTGGCCGGAAAGAAGCTCAAGTAGGTGCGCGCCGACCGAATCGCTTCCTCTTCATTGGCAGCCAGCACGTCGCCGCAGCCGCTCACCGAGCAGTGCATCCGGGCGCCGCCCAGCTCTTCCAGGCTCACCTTTTCCCCGATCACCATTTCGGCCATGCGCGGGGAGCCAAGGTACATGCTCGCGTTTTTGTCGACCATGATGACAATGTCGCAAAATGCCGGGATGTACGCTCCGCCTGCAGCGGACGGGCCGAACAGGATGCACACTTGCGGAATTTTTCCGGACAGCTTCACCTGGTTGTAAAAAATCCGGCCCGCTCCCCGTCTGCCAGGGAACATTTCCAGTTGATCCGTAATCCGCGCCCCGGCCGAGTCGACGAGATAAATCAGCGGCACGCGCATTTTTTCGGCCGTTTCCTGAATGCGGATGATCTTTTCCACCGTCCGCGAACCCCAGGAGCCAGCCTTGACCGTAGAGTCATTGGCCATGACGCACACTGTCTGGCCGTTTACTTTTCCGATGGCGGTCACGACGCCGTCTGCCGGCAAATCTCCCGCCATGACATTGGCGAACAGCCCGTCCTCGACCATAAATTCATCGTCGAACAACAGCTTCAGCCGATCGCGGACAAACAGCTTGTTTTGCTCCTTGAGCTTTTCGTGGTACTTGGCATCGCCACCTTGCTGGATTTGCGCGATCTTTTCCTGCAACGTCTCTTCCAAATGTTTGCTCATCGGCTACTCCCCCTCGTCACTCTCCGCGATAGTTCGGTTTTCGTTTTTCGGCAAAGGCTGCCAGCCCCTCCAGGCGATCTTTGGTCGGAACGAGCAACTGGTAGGCGTTGCTCTCGATCAACAGCCCTGCTCCCAGCTCGACCTCGCCCCCGCAGTCAATCGCGAACTTCGCCTGTGCGAGCGCCAGCGGAGCGTTGTTCGCAATCTGGGCAGCCATCTCCAGCGCTGCGCCCATCAGTTGCTCCGCAGGCACGACGCGGTTGACCAGCCCGATCGACAGCGCCTCGTCCGGCTGGACGCGCCGCGCAGTAAAAATCAGCTCTTTGGCAATGCCCTTGCCCACCAGCCGCGGCAGGCGTTGCGTCCCGCCCGCTCCCGGAATAATCCCGAGCGACGTCTCCGTCAAGCCCATTTGCGCCTGATCGCTCATGATCCGCAGATCGCAGGCGAGCGCCAACTCTGTGCCCCCGCCCAGCGCCAATCCGTTGATGGCGGCAATGACCGGCTTCGGCAGCTTTTCCAGCTCGCTGAACGTGTCGCGAATCGTCCGGATGTAGTGCTCGACCTGTTCAGGCGACATGCCGCGCCGCTCCTTCAAATCCGCGCCCGAGCAAAACGCCTTGTCTCCCGCTCCTGTCACGACCACGACGCGCGTGCTGCGATCGCCCGCCAACTCTGCGACAAGCTGTCTCAGCTCGGTCAATGTCGCGAGGTTCAGGCAGTTGAAAACGTCCGGCCTGTCAATCGTCACGACACCGACCATGCCCTCTTTTTGGTAAGAAATCGTCATGTAGCCCTTCCTCTCTACGTATGCTCCTCCAACTGGCGTTTTGCCAGGTTTGCTTTCAGCACTTTCGACGACAGCTCCCGGCCAAGCTGCTCCTGGATGTAGGCGCCTGCTTCCGTCAGTCGGTTCAGGTCGACTCCGGTTTCATAGCCCATGCCGTGCAGCATGTAAACCAGATCTTCCGTCGAGATGTTGCCTGCCGCGCCGGGAGCGTACGGACAACCGCCCAGGCCGCCAATCGAGCTGTCAAACGTGCGGATGCCTTCTTCGAGCGCCGCCACCACATTCGCCAGACCCGTTCCGCGCGTGTCGTGAAAATGCCCGGCCAAGCGCTCGGTCGTAACATCTTTCACAAGTTCCGCAAAAATCTCGTGTACCTGCTTCGGCGTCGCCACCCCGATCGTGTCCCCGAGCGAAACCTCGTACACGCCCATCTCCAGCAGCGCATCGGTGACTCTACGGCTGTTGTCGACAGGAACGTCGCCTTCGTACGGACAACCGAAAACGGTGGAGACGTACCCGCGCACGCGCATCCCGAGAGCGAGCGCCTCCTTCGCCACTTCCGCCAGCACGGGAAAAGTTTCCGCGATGCTCTTGTTAATGTTTTTGCGGTTGTGGCTCTCCGAGGCGGACATGAACAGGGCGATTTCATCGAGACCGCACTGACGCGCCCGCTCCAGACCGCGCACATTGGGCACAAGGGCGCTGATCTGCACACCTTTTTTTTCGACAGGCAAAATCCCTCGCAACACTTCTTCCGCGTCAGCCAACTGCGGAATCCAGCGCGGGTTGACAAAGGAGCTTGCCTCGATCCTCTCCAGTCCCGCATCCAGCAGCTTGTGGATCAAGGCGATTTTCGCCTCTGCGGGCACGATGGCACTCTCATTTTGCAGCCCGTCTCGGGGGCCAACCTCTACAATTTGCACCTTCACGCTCATCCCGCCTCCTTTCCTAGCGACCGCTCAGTTTGAAAGGAAAAAAATACTACTCGAGAACGACGATAACGTCGCCATCGTTGACAAAGTCCCCGACGTTCGCTTTGACTTCCACGACTTTGCCTGCTTCCAGCGATTGCACCGGCACTTCCATTTTCATCGATTCCAGCACGATGACGTCCTGGCCGTCGCTAATTGTGTCGCCTGGCTGCACCAGGACGGAAATGACTGTTCCTGCCATGTTTGCGGTTACTTGCTTCATGAATGACCCTCTCCTTGTTTAGTGATTGGATTTGGCTTGGCGCTCGGTGATAAACCAGGTGGTGTAATCTCCGGCCTGGAAATGCTCGTCTGCCAATACTTCCTGTAAAAACGGAATGTTCGTTTTAATACCAGTAATCAGAAAATGGTTCAGCGCTTCCTGCGCCCTTTGCACCGCTTCTGCGCGGGTCTGCCCGGAAATAATCACCTTGGCGATCATCGGATCGTAAAAAGGCGTGACCTGTGTGCCCGACTCCACTCCGTCGTCGATCCGCACATGTTCCATGACAGGCGACTGATACAGGCTGATCGTGCCTGGCGATGGCAAAAACGTCACCGGGTCCTCCGCGTAGACGCGCAGTTCGATCGCGTGGCGCTTTGCCTGCACTTCGTCCTGGCTGATCGGCAGCGGATGTCCGTCCGCGATGGCAAGCTGCATGGCTACCAGATCGTAGCCGGTCATTTCTTCCGTCACGGCATGCTCCACCTGCAAACGCGTGTTCATTTCCAAAAAGTAAAAGGTTTTGTTTTCATCTACAATAAATTCGACCGTGCCCAGACCCGTGTAGCCGACGGCCTTCGCTGCCTTTACGGCTGCTTCGCACAGCTTCGCGCGCGTGGCTGGGTCGAGGAATGGCGACGGGCTTTCCTCCAGCACCTTTTGATGGCGCCGCTGGATCGAGCATTCGCGCTCCAGCAAATGAATGACGTTGCCGTCGTTGTCCGCGGCAATCTGCACCTCAATGTGACGCGGGCGCTCCACGTACTTTTCCACGTACATCGCATCGTTGCCGAAATAAGCTTTTGCGCGGCCCTTGGCCGACTGATAGGCCTGGAGCAACTGCGACTCCTCCCGGCATATTTGCATCCCGATCCCACCGCCGCCTGCACTGGCCTTCAGCATGACCGGATATCCGATTTCGGCCGCTTTGGCTGCTGCCTCTTCCACGGTCGCAAGCGATTCCTCGCAGCCTGGTACGACAGGCACGCCTGCCTCCTGCATGATTTTGCGGGCGGTCAGCTTGTCGCCCATTTGCCCGATGACTTTTGGCGAAGGGCCGATGAAGATGAGTCCTTCCGCTAAAACGCGGCTCGCGAACGCTTCGTTTTCCGAAAGCAGTCCGTAACCGGGGTGAATGGCATCGGCATTCGTGCTCTTGGCAGCCGCGATAATTGCCTCCACGTTCAAATAGCTGTGCGGCACTGGTGGCGGGCCGATATGGACGGCCTCATCTGCTTCGCGGACAAACGGCAGGTCGCGGTCGGCATCCGAATAGACCGCTACGGTCGCGACTCCTTGTTCGCGGCAGGTGCGAATGATCCTTCTGGCAATTTCACCACGGTTTGCGATCAATACCTTGCGCATGGCAACGCTCCCCTCTTTGACAAACCGGCTTCAATCGAAAGCGTTTCCAAATCGTTTGCTCGGTTTGTTTCATGTGCTGCTTACTTCTATTTTGCCATGAGAATGAACATAGTTCTAGCAAGAAATTTTAATTTTTTCCAAGGAAGCGCGATCACTTCCTGTCAATTCCTAGACGAATCAAAGAAAACGCTTCGGAAAATCCAATCCTTGTGTATAATAGAGGAGAGTGGCCGAAGCTGGCCAAGGCAAAGAGCTGTGAGAGGAGTGGCTAACCATGTTTGAAGTAAGACGTTTACAGATCAACTACAAGACACTGGAGGAATTCCAAAAGTTTCGCGAATTTGGCCTGGAGGAGCTTTCGATGAAGGAAGACCTGGAGGCGAACATCGTGGAGAACGATTCGGAATCTCCTTTTTATGGTATTTATGACAACGATCTTCTGGTAGCACGCATGAGCCTCTATAAAATCGACGGGAAATACGATCGTTATTTCCAGCCAGCCCAAGATTACTACGAGCTGTGGAAGCTTGAAGTTCTGCCTGACTACCGCGGCAAAGATTACGGGACAGCTCTGGTTAACCACGCAAAAAGCTTTGGCGCTCCTATCAAAACCAATTCCCGCTGTCGTGCGGACGAATTTTGGCTGAAAATGGGCTTTACCCCTGTCAAGTACAATCCGATGCGCGACCGTGGCGAAAACCCTTACGTCTGGTTGCCGGAAAACGTGGAGCTGCAAGACTAGCTCTTCGTCTGGACGAGAAAAAAGAAGCGGACTGAACACCGCTTCTTTTTTCTGTCGAAAGCCCTGCATTTATTTTTCCACGCGCTCCAGATTGCCGTTTTCATCCATTTTGAAAATGGCTTTGGCGGATTCTTCTTCCTGCAAAAAGGCAAGCTTGCGAGCCCGGTCCATGATCTGGACGAGGGCGCGGTAGTCGTCGTTTACGCCCTGCACCTGCTCCAGTTCTTTTTTGGCGCGCTCGTGCGCTTCTTTCAATTCTTTTAACTCCAAATCTTTTCCTTCCAACTCTTGTTCCAATTGTCGCAAGCGACGGGCCATTTCTTTCTGGTTGACGAGCATGCGAATCACGGATTCGATCTGCTCCTCCTCCACTACCTCCAGCTTGGCAGCCTGCGTCTCCGAAGCAGCAGGCGCCGCCTGCCTTGGCGGCAACAAAACCGCATCCGTCTCGGCCGCTGCGGCCGGCGCTTGTATCCGACCCATTTTTTTCAGTTGCTGTCTTTGGCTCTTGGCAATCGAGATTGCTGCATCGTAACGTTTGCGCACGCAACTATTCCAGCGAAAACCGCACGCTGCCGCAGTCCTACCCAACCTTTGACCCACTTCTTCAAATGCGGCAAGCTGTGTGCCGCCTTCGCGTATGTGGCGCAAGGTGACTTCCGCCAACACGAGATCGTCATCTTCGGTCCATGCGTCTTGTCTGGAAGCTACCATATGAGTCCCTCCCGTTACCTTTAAAAAGGATGATGTAGTTCATCCTATGCTTTTCCCTACTCTTGTAGAATCGCTTTCTACTAGAAAAAGTATGTCCAAGCAAATAAATGTTTAAACGAGAAGAACCCGAATAGGCGAGAACTACTGCTTGGTGAGGAACTTTTGCACGACGGACACGTGTTCGGGACTGCCCCAGAGCTGTGCGCACTGATCGACTTCCCGCCTGATGCGCTCCTCGCGCACGAGCCCTTCCCGCTTCCAGCGGACGAGTTGCATGTACGCCTCGATCCCGACAAGCGGCTGCGCCGCGATTTTTTGCGCAAAGGCGTAAACGGCGTCCGCAAGCTGCTCGTGCGGATAGACTTCGTCGACGAAGCCGTAAGCCTTGGCCTGCTGTGCAGAAAGCCTTTCCCCGGCGAGCAAAAGAGCCAGTGCCTTTGACTCAGGGAGCAGGTCCAAAAGCCGGCTGCCTCCGCCCCAGCCAGTCGTAATATGCATGCTGATCTGGACGAAGCCAAACAGCGCCTGCTCGCTGGCGAAGCGGAAGTGGCACGCCCCGGCAAATTCGCAACCGCCGCCTACCGCCGCACCGTTCACCATCGCGATGACCGGTTTCGTGCAGCGGTCGATAGAAGACAGCAGACCCGCCACTTTGCTGAGCAGCGGATGCGCTTGCGCACGCCCTCGCGCCGCAATGAACTGGTTCAGGTCGCCGCCGGATACAAAGCTTTTGCCTGTGCCCGTGATGACGAGCACCTTCACCTGCGGATCGGCCTGGCAATCGGCCAGCACCTCGTGCAGCTCGTCGACCAGCTCCATGCTGATGGCGTTATGTACGTGCGGACGGTTCAGCGTAATCGTGGCAATCCCTGCTTCTTTTCGGATCAGTAACGTATCCATGAACAGTCTCCATCCTTTTCTTCGAATGTATTTGCTTTATTGTACCGTGTCGCCCGCGAAAATCATATCGGCGCGAGAAAACTTGGCTTTGCCGGTCTTTTGGCGAAGCCCTGGCTGCTCTTGTGCCGCTAGAACTTTTTAACGACGAAAAAAAAAGAGAAGGCCTACGCCTTCCCTCTCCGGTTACGACAACAAGTTTTTCATGGCGGATGAATTGAAGCCGACGATCAGATTCTCGCCATCGGTGAGAATCGGACGCTTCAGGAGTTGCGGCTCTTCGCTCAGCATCTCCAGCAGCTCTTTTACAGACATGTCGTTGATGTCCACATCCAAGTTTTTGAAGCGCTGGCTTCTGGTCGACAAAATTTCGTCGAGTCCGTTTGTCGTCATTTTAATGATGTCGAGCAGCTCTTCGGCTGTCGGTGGATTTTTGAACAGGTGACGCTCTTCGTAGTTGACGCCATTCTCTGCCAGCCAAGCTTTGGCTTTGCGACAGGATGTGCAGCTCGGATACGTGAAAAACGTCAATTTTTGTGTTCGTGTACGCTCAGCAACTGCCATCGGTTACCCCTCCGTCTCATCTATACAAATTCATTTGCGTATGTTCTTGGTGCTGCTGTCTGCTTTCGTTAATTGCTTAGAGCTATTAACTTGCAAAAAGTAAGCTAATAAAAATTCTTTCTTTAGTTTGGATTATAAATCTACAATAAACACTATGTCAATAGTAGTTAATCTAAAAACTAGGCAGGAAATCGGGGGATGTGCTGTTGTAGCACACTGCCACCTTAACAAGCCACACAAAATCGGATACACTTATGAGGATGTGAAATTTTTTCAAACAAATGTTGAACAAGGCTTGTCACGTTGAGAAAGGGGTATCCGGCATGGACCAAGATGCGCAGAAGTTAACCAGTGCTTTGGCAGACCCCACCCGTTTTTCCATTTACCAGTTTGTCGCGTACAGCAAAGAGCCCATCACGGTTCAGGACGTCGCAGACCACTTTGCCATTCACCCGAATGTAGCGCGCCTGCACCTGACCAAGCTGGAGGACGTGAATCTGCTCACGGCCGTCTCGGACAAAAGCGGCAAAGGAGGACGTCCCAGTCGATTGTATTCACTGTCTGAACAGGTGGTGAGCCTGCAGTTCCCACCGCGCGACTATCAGTTGCTGGCCGATATCGCGATCGAAAGTCTGCTGTCGCTCGGTGAGGCGGGCGAAGCCGCTCTTATCCATATGGGGCATCGCATTGGTACAGAGATGGCGAAACGGGCGATTGTCCAAAGCGGATTGAATTTGCAAACGGCTACGTTGGAAGAAAAATTGCACCTGATCCATCGCCTCGTCGTGGCTCAGGGATTGAGACCGGACATTGAAAAGCTGGAAGACGGCAAGCTTCGTTTTCGCGTAAACAACTGCACGTTTTCCGACACCGCCAAGAAATATCCGAGCGCTGTCTGCCAGATGCACAACGCTCTTTTGATGGGAATATTCGAAACGTACTTAGGGAACATTGAATTACGTGAGGATGACTCCATGATTCGGGGCTGCAAATCGTGCAACTATACGGTCATCCAGTTCTGAGCAAGCGAAAACGTCCTCCCTTGGGCGCGCCCGTCTTTTTTTTGTTCGGCGCGTCAAAAAACCGTCATAGCTTTATCGTTTACACGTCTTCGCCTGTCCTATATAATGGGGAAGGAATCTTGTAAATCTTACCGATCTAGGCAAAAAGGGGGGACAACAAATGGATCGTATGTATCGCGTTCTCGGTTTTTGGACCATTGTAATCGCGCTGATGGCGTTCTGGGGCGGTCTGTACCCGATGTCGCTCATCTTCTTCGGTCTTACTGCATTCTTTGTAGCGTTGAGCTACATGAGCCTGACTGAACGAGTGTATATCAACATTTTCTTCGGCTTCATGTTCCTGTCTTTTGTAGGGTTCACGTACTACACCTTCTTCGTGATGCCTGTAGGCGGACAAGAACACGCTTTCATGCAACTGATGATGTAAGAAAAAAAGATGCTCAATCGCGAGCATCTTTTTTATTGGCGGAAAAACGCAGGCAAGGCAGCGGCATTCGGCTCCATGCCTTTTTGCTGTACCATGACCCGGAAGCGGCCGCCCAATCCGGCTGGATCGATCAGTTGCAAAATCGCCCGGTTGCGCTTCATCGCCTTGCTTGTAAACGGGTCCGTATCCTGGTGCGCGACCGCTTTGTGCAGCAGTCCGCATTGCAGCAAAAACTTGTCCTGGCGCATGTAGCAAACCTCCTGCAAGCCTGCTGCTTCTCCATAGCGGCTCCAGGCGGAAAAGTTGACGTGCGCGGTAATATCCTGCTCCCCGACGTGGATGTACGGATTGTCGTGGGCCTGGTGGCGGTAGTAGCACATCAGCGTCCCTTTTTTTCGGCTCGGGTGGTACAGCTCTTCCTGGCGATCGCCGTAATCAATCGTCACGACAAAGCCTTTTGCCAAGAGGCGCCCTACTTCTTGCGCCGCCTGTTCCAACCCCAGGTTCACCTCGATCCGCATGCCTGCCGGAATCGGCAGAGCCGCCTCTATTTCAGCCAGAGCAGCGAGCAATGGCGCGGTCGGCTCCCGCAGCACCTCGCAAAATTGCCCCTCTTTGCAAGTCACCGCTACTTCCTGCCAGCCTGTCTTCGTCCGCTCGGCCACGTGAACGGGAAAGGCATCGAGCCATTCGTTGGACAGGACGACGCCTTCTACTGCTTCTCCGCAAGCGGCATCCGCAAGCGAAGCGTGCCACACCTTTTCCACCTCATGCTCGCGCAGCGCTTCCTCCTGTCTTCTCCGGTGATAAGGGCTTGCTTCGATGAGAACGACTTTCAACCGTTTGTATACGTCCGGCGCACTCTCGCGTATTCGTCCCAGCATGCTGCTGCACAAGGAGCCGGTACCTCCGCCGATTTCGACGAGCACGGGCTGCTTTATCCCCGCTGCGCGCCACAGCTCGCTCACCGCATCCGCCAATGTTTCTCCAAACACCGCGTGTACCGTCGCGCTGGTAAAAAAATCGCCATCTTTGCCTACCTTGGGCAAGTCCGACATATAATAGCCATAGGCGTCGTGATAGAGAGCCAGCTCCATAAAGCGCGAAAACGAAATGGCGCGTCCCTCCTGGCTTTCGATTTCGTGGCGAATCTGTGCGATGATATCCATTCGTCTCTTCTCCTGCTATCCAAATTCAACCTGATAAGGCTATAATACGAAAAAGAAGTCATACAATGTGGAAAGGTAAGCGACTTCCATCATGAAAGCAAAAGGTGAAAACATGCGCAAATTTCTGCTCGTCTTGTTCCTGCTTGTATGTCCGCTGACGGCGTTCGCCCAGGAAGAAACGGCGCTTCCTCTGGAACAGCTCATCCTGCAGCAGCATTTCACTCAGAAAGAGCTGGAGCGAACCCTCACCTTGCTCAAGGATGAAGAGTCTCGGACATACCGGGATATCGCTCAAATCGATCTCGACCTGCAGCGTCAAAAGCTCGTGATCGAAGCGATGCAGCGCCATGCCGGCGAGGTGGCACGGGCTTACTACATGGGTGAACGAGTCAATCTTCTCACTCTTTTACTCAATGCTGAAAATTTCAATCAATTTTTATTGATGTTCGAATTTTATCAGCTACTGTACGAGCACGACATGAATCGGCTCCAGGCGTACCATGCCGAGCGCACAAAGCTTGCTGTCATGCAGACAGACAAGCAAGACCGGCTGGCTCTGCTCCAGGATCTGCGCAAAAAATACGAGCAGCAACTGGCCGAGATGCTCGCCATCCAGGCGGAAAAAGAGAAAAACGTGCAGAAGCTGGACGACCCGACGGCCGTAGAAGCGTTGATGGACCATTTGATTGATGATTGGGAAAAGCGCGGCTTGCCCGCCTTCCAGACGTTTTTCGGCATGCTGGCCAAGGTGATGGTGCAAGTGCCTGAGCTGGCTACGCCCGATCGCATCCAGTCGGACGGCTTTTTCAACCATACGCTGACGATCAAGCAGAGCGATTTCAACCAGTTTTTGATGCAAAAGGACGAGTTGTTCAAGCAGTCGCGCTTCTCTTTTGAAGACAACAAACTGATTGTCGAAGGCACCTACGACCATATGGAGCTTCGTCTGGTGGGCAGCTACGAGCTCGTCTCGCCCACCCAGTTGAAATTCCACATCAGCGAGCTTTACTTCGACGGCTTCGCGTTGCCGCAAGCGACCGTGGACGAGATGGAAAAAGCGTACGATCTCGGCTTTTATCCCGAGCTGATCTCGCCCAACATCCAGGTGCAGGGCATCAGCCTGCAAAACGAAGAACTGAAGCTGCAACTGAAGCTGAACTTGCCGTTCGGCTTCGGAAAGAAATAAGGCCAGCTATCCATTAGCTGGCTTTTTTTCCGGAGACAGCCGTATTCACGTGAACCGACATCTCCTTTTGCAAACGGGTCATGTACTGGATCGCTTCTTTGGTGAGGGTCGGATATTTTTCCCCGCGCATAAGCCCTGCCAGCGTTTCATTCACGGGATAAATCACGTAATTGCGCTTGTTGTTTTTGCGGAAAAAATGAACGTAGGTCGGAAGCAGCTCCGCCTGTTCAATACTCGCTTTTCCGGACTCGTCCTTGTGCAAGGTGAGCTTGAGAATCGCGCCCACGTCCTTGTAATCCCAGCGCTGGGCCGAGACGAAGTTGCCAAGCGAATACGCAATCAGTCCTGTGTGCTCTGTACCGTCCTCCCGCGTGACCGTCTTCCACTCGTACGGCTGCACAACATGAGGGTGAGCGCCCAAAATCAGATCGGCCCCGTACGTCAGGCACAGCTCGGCTGTCCGAATTTGCTCCGCATTGGGCAGCCGCTGGTACTCGACGCCGAAGTGCAGCGCCACGGCGACCAGGTCCGCTCCGTTTTCCTTCGCCCGGGCAATGTCTTGCTTCATCACCTCAGGCGCGATCAGGTTCACGAGGTACGGCTTCTTTGGCGGAACGGGAATGCCGTTCGTCCCGTACGTATAGGACAGCAGGGCGAGCGTAAAGCCGTCCTTGGTCAAGAGAAGCGGCTCGTTGCGTTCCTCGGCGCTGGCAAACGTCCCCGTGTGCAAAATTCCTGCCTGATCCAAGTATTTGATCGTCTGCAGTACCCCCTGCTCCTTGCGATCCATCGAGTGATTGTTCGCAGTCGTTACTGCGGTAAAACCTACTTCCTTCAACGTTTGCGCCAAAGATTCCGGGGAATTGAACATCGGGTATCCCGAATAGCGGGCCTGGCTGCCGCTCATCGTCGTTTCCAGGTTGCCGATCACCCAGTCCGCCTCTTGAAACAGTGGCGTGACATAAGGGAAAAACTTGTTGAAGTCATAGGTTTTGGTCGCAGGGTTCCAGACGGCATCCATTTGCTCCTGGTGAACCATGATGTCCCCGACAGCGAGCAGCGAGATTCGCTGTTCCGGAAAACGCGAAGGCGCCTGTTCCGGGGGAGGGGCGGGCGGATTTGCTTCCGTGTCGGCGGCAGGCTCGTCTTGCGGCGGCTGCGGCGTGGCGGGCTCAGATGGGGTCACATGCTGGACAGGAGCCTTGGAAGCTTCGTGATCCGGGGCTGCCGGCGGGACGCACCCGACCAGGCTCATACAGCCGACCGCTGTGATGATGACCCACTTGCTCCATGCTTGCTTCATCGCAATAGCTCCTTTTGGCGTTAAGATAACCCCTTCTTTTTCGCCGCCATCCGACAAAATCCTCTTCGCATCTCCAGAAAGAGTCGAGCAGTCTTTACCGTAGCATGCCCGTCACAAACGGATTGTACGTTTTTTCGTAGTCAATCGTCGTCTTCGGGCCGTGCCCCGGGTAGACGATCGTGTCGTCAT
The DNA here is from genome assembly GCF_058788915.1 of Brevibacillus sp. FW301-21C12A. Lineage (NCBI taxonomy): Bacteria > Bacillati > Bacillota > Bacilli > Caryophanales > Paenibacillaceae > Brevibacillus > Brevibacillus sp. FW301-21C12A. The sequence continues at coordinate 76,934 of NZ_JBYTBG010000003.1, read as the reverse complement.
CCAGCTCAAACAGCTTGTCTTGGATGCTAATCATCAGCGTCTCGTAATCGCCCCCGGGCAAATCGGTCCGGCCAATGCTCTGCGCAAACAGTACATCACCGCCAAAGCAATGCTTGCCGATCACAAACGAACAGCTTCCTGGCGAATGTCCCGGCGTGTGCAGCACCTGGATGTCAAATCCGGCGAGTTGCAGCGTCTGCCCGTCAGCCAGTTCGTGCTCGGCGCGATCGCACACGATCGGCTCAGGCAGCCCCCAGCGGCTGGAACCGTTGAGATCGGGATTGGTCAGCCACTCCTGTTCCAGCGGATGGATGTACACGGGCGCTTTTGTCAGCGCGCGCACCTGGTTCAGTCCGCCGATATGGTCGAGGTGGGCGTGTGTCAAAAGGATCGCCACGACGTTTTTGCCGGAAATCGCCTGCAAAAGCCGCGCTGGCTCCATGCCGGGGTCAATGACAATCGTCTCTTCTGTATCCGTGTTGGTCAGGACGTAGGCGTTTGTTTGAAAGCCTCCCAAGGCAAAAGATTGGATGGCAAGCTGTTGGTCGCTCATAGGAACCTCCCTGTTTTTTTGGTACGATAAGAAAAAAGCCTAGAGAAAAGGATGAAGCGCATGCGCCATATGTACGGAATCGAGCTTGCGATCCCAGACGGGAAATTGCCTGGCTTCTATGCTCAAGTCATACATAAAATCGGGGACCATGTCAATGTCTTTGATCGGGACAAACTGCTTTTTATCGTCGAAAACGAGGCGGAAAAAGACAAGCTGGAGGCGATTTTGCAAAAGTCGCAGATGCTGGGCGATGGCTTCTCGCTGCTATTGCTTCCTCCCGAAGCGATGGTCGGGCACTTGGACGATATCGGTTTCGTCTCGCCGAATGACCATATGTTTGTGTATGCAGACCAGGTTGCGCTGTTTACGGTAGACAAAGCGTCTGGCACCCCTGCTGATCGCTGGGCTGCGGCTGAGCAGTGGAAGGAGCACGTCAGCGGCACGATCCCGCAAGCGGAGGAAGAAGAGACGATCTACCTGCTCGACAGCAGCCTGACCGAGCTTGTTGAAGGGATCGCCAAAGCCTATCAGGTGCAAGTGCAGTGGCTGCACAAAACGTAGCCGAGCCGATGCGCTGACTGCGGCCTTCGCCCAGAAAGAAAGTGAGCTCTCCGCTTTGGGAGAACTCACTTTCTTTCTGTCGGCTTGCCAGGGCTGGCGGGCCATGCGCTCCCTGCGCCAGCCAAGCGACTTCCTTCCTTGCTTGCTCGCTACTTGCTGTCAAACCGGAACCAGACCACCTGGTTGTCTTCAAGGCCGAAGTTGGCCGTGTACTTGCTGCCTTCGTACACGACTTCCTTTTCCCCGCTGCCTTCGCCGTACAGCTTTTTCAACTGCTCCCCGCTGTCGTACATGGCAAGCCCTCGATACGTTTTGAACCGCGCAGCGTCTTCTTTTGCCACTCCGCCGAGCATGATTGAGCTCAATTCGCCTTTTCTGACCTTGACGAGCAGTTGCGTGCGATCGAGCAAAAGCATGCCCATGACGGCCTCGCCTTCGCCTTTTGCCATTCTGTCCACCGTGTAGCTTTCCCGAGACACCATGTCCATAAAATCGGCTTTGCTCGGCTTGATGATGTCCATCGCTTCCTTGATGTTTTGGCCCAAGTAAATTCCGCCCACGCCGTATTCCCGCTGGTTTTCCGGATCGAATACGCCGGACGGCTCCGACTGCCCCGAACAGGCTGTCAGCATGAAGATGAATAGCGCCAACCATGCCAATATTCCGAATGAATTTCGCTTTGCCATCGTGCCCACCTACTTTAGCGGTATGTGCTTTTGCTATCTTACCGCACGCGGCAGGCACTGTTCAAGCTGTGGCCGGTCATTCCCGCGGGCCGCTCACCTTCTGCCGCGGGCGATTCGGCGGGTTGCTGTTATTGACCGACTGCTTGAATCCCTCCAAAATTTTCAGGACCGAAGCAAAAAACGGGGAACCGAACACGGCGATAATGCCCCACAGCCATGTTCCTACCTGCCATGGATTTTCCACGTAAGCCGAATCCGCTCCGGTCAAAATCAGCGCCGGGTCCAGGCCGAGCATGCCAAAAATCGCGCCGGCGGCCAACACCGAGATGAGCAGGTTGAAAAAGCGTTTGTAGTGCATCAGACGCGCCGCCTCATTTTGGTCCTCCCAGCAGTCTTCCTTCGGCTCGTAGTCAGTGGACAAAAACGGAATGATCGATTTGAACGCTTCTGTCACACCTGCCGCTGCGCTGGAAACAGCGGTTACATAAACAAAAAAGGCAATGGATGAGTCCAACGTGACCATGTGCGCTCCCTCCTTGATATATATATATGAAGGGAGGAGGACAACTTGCAAAAAATTGTCCGGGCTTGTTTTCCTCGCTACGGATTTACGGTAACATGGAGACGAATGGAAATTGACGAAAGGTGGTTTTCGCCATGCAGGATTATTCATTCGTTTGGAATCAATACGATTTGATTCGCGGCCTGTTTTTGGAGGACGTGACCAAGACGACTGAGGAGGAGGCTGACATCGTTCCGGAAGGATTTAAAAACAACATCCGCTGGAATATCGGCCATATTTTGCTCACGCAAGATTATTTGCTGCTTGGACCAGCCAAAATGAACTGTCCTCCGTCCTACGCGGCTATGTTTAGCCCAGGGACAAAACCGGCAGACTGGCAGGGAAACATCCCTTCCCTGGAAACGTTGGCTGCCCAGTTGAAGGAGCAGCATGCTCGCATCAAGGAGCAATTCCAATCCCGGCTGAACGAGTCGCTCCCGAAGCCGTTTGAACTGGGAGACAAGGGTGTTATGCACACGTATGGCGAAATCATGGTCTTCACCCTGTTCCACGAAGGCATGCACATCGGCATGATCTCTTCCTTGCGCAAGGCGATTACCGCAGCCAAAGCCTAGCCCTTATCATTTGCCTGCAAAACGCGGAGCCGTCCACACGGCTGTCCGCGTTTTTTTATGGACGTGGAACGCACGTTGATTTGCGCCAAAAAGCGAAACCGCTCCCAAATAGGGAGCGGTCCTTTGTCGAGCCCGATTGCTTATGGGGTTTTACCGGTTATTCTCTTTGGCACTTCAACCTCCATGAAAGAGATAGGTTACCCAAGGAATCGGCTTATTTCCATACGACTTTCGTCGACTGCTTGTTCATGGTTATCCACGGATCTTCGCCTCCTGCAAGGCATTTCGCCGTTTCTTACATGAATCGTCGGGCTCGACAACTATAGTATGGTCAGCCAGCCGGTTTTCATACACGATTTTTTACAACAAATCGGCAGCCAACTGGGCAAGCACGCTGCGCTCGCCTTTTTCCAGGCGAATGTGCCCGGCCAGCTTCTGATCCTTGAACACCTCGACCACGTACGTCAGTCCGTTGTTGCTTTCGTCCAGGTACGGATGGTCGATCTGTTCCGGGTCGCCCATCAGGACGATTTTCGAGCCGTCCCCTACCCGCGTCAGGATCGTTTTCACCTCGTGCTTCGTCAAGTTTTGCGCCTCGTCAATAATGATGAACTGCCCGGGAATGGAACGACCGCGAATATACGTCAACGCCTCGACTTGCAGACTGCCCATCCCCGCCAAAATTTTATCGAGATCGCCTGGTCGCTTCGTGTTGAACAAATATTCCAGATTATCATAAATCGGTTGCATCCACGGCCGCAGTTTTTCTTCTTTCTCGCCGGGCAAATAACCGATGTCTTTTCCTAAAGGAACGATAGGTCGTGCCACTAACAGTTTTTTGTACTTTTGCTGGTCTTCGATCTGCAGCAGCCCCGCTGCCAGCGCCAGCAACGTCTTTCCTGTCCCCGCTTTGCCCGTCATGGTCACCAGCGGGATATCATCTCGCAGCAAGAGATCGGTTGCCATCCGTTGCTGCACGTTTCGGGCCCGGATGCCCCAAATCGGATCGTCGTCTGAAACAAGCATTTCCAGCGTTTTTCCATCGGGGTCCACTTTTCCGATGGCAGAAATGGACGGGTTGCATTCGTCCTTCAGTACGAGAAACTGATGCGGATAAAAGCGGTAGCGAGGGAAACAGGAGGCCAAGTGCAGTTTTCTCGTCGCGTAGTACGTCTTGATGATCTCCGAGGCGACCAGCATTTTTTGATAACCCGTGTAGATGCTGGAAAATTCCCCCACTACGCGATCGGAGAGAAAATCTTCTGCCGAAATGTTCAAGGCATCTGCCTTCACACGCATGAGCGCATCCTTGCTAACCAATATGACGGGTCTGGGCTGTGGGGATTGGTTCTCCTCCTCCTGCAGATTAAGTGCGACCGCCAAAATGCGGTTGTCATTGGTCATTTCCGTAAATTGCTTTTGCAGTTGATGAAGCGAGGAATGGTTCAGCTCCACCCGAAATAGCCCGCCTGTCTCCAGGGTAATGCCTTTGTGCAAATGACCCAGCTCACGAAAACTGTCAAAGAGCCGCGATACGTACCGAGCGTTGCGGCCAATTTCATCCATGTACCGCTTTTTGGAATCGATTTCTTCCAACACCACAGCGGGTATGACAATTTCGTTGTCAGCGAAAGAGAACATCGCCCGTGGATCTTGCAGGAGTACGTTGGTGTCCAGTACGTAGATTTTCTTCAAAATCTCGCCTCCTATTACCCTTCTTATATACGGTATGCAATTTTTGGAGGGATGCTCAATTGTGGCGACGTGATGTACTACAGTCTATGTTCGGTCGGACAGAGATAGACGGCCCTTTGGCAGAATGAAATGGGGCTGCAAGGACAAAATACAGGTAACCTGCCCTCCGCTTTCAGGAGGCATTACGGGGAAAGGGAGAATGCGTATGAAACGGATGATTATCGGCTGCCTGGGCGCCAGCCTGCTTTTGTCTGGATGCATGTCGAACAACAAGCCGCCAGCCAATCAGGCTGCCCCACAGCCCAACCAGCAAGTGCCTCATACCCAGCGCGTCCAGCAAACGGCCCCGGAACCAGCTTACAACCAATCTTCGCAAGCGACGGCCGACCGGCTTGTGCAACTGGCTACCCGTGTGAAAAAGGTTAACGGTGCGACGGCGGTCGTCATCGGCAAGATCGCTGTCGTCGGGATTGATGTGGATGCCCATCTCGATCGGCCCGAGGTCGGCGTCATCAAGTACACCGTTGCCGAAGCGATGAAAGAAGACCCGCAGGGCGCAAACGCAATCGTGACAGCCGATCCGGACATCGTCCAGCGCCTGAAGGAAATGGCTGCGGACATTCGCCGGGGCCACCCGATCTCGGGCTTCGCCGAGGAGTTGGCTGACATCGTCGGCCGCATCATTCCACAGTTGCCGCGCGACGTAAGGCAGCGGGAGGAAACGCCCTCGCAGGAAAATGAACAGCGCATCAACAAAGACGGCCGCGCGACACCGCAAGGAAACGACAAGATCAACGTAAACCGCACAGGCGCACCATAAAAAAAACTCTCTCGAAGCCATTTCAAGGATGAGCGAACGCGTTTTCGTGGAAGATTCCGATTCAGTAAAAAAGAGGCATTCGCCTCGGGAAATTACGCCCGGGAGAATGCCTCTTTTTGTTGCGGCTGGACGGATTGTTGTGACTGAACCGAACTCAGCGGCGGCAATGCGTCCAGTACCTGCTTCAAGTCCGCGAGCAAGTCGTCCACGTCCTCCAACCCTGCGGACAACCGGATCAAGCCATCGGTAATGCCGCGCGCTTCCCGCTCCGCTGCGGGCATCGCCGCATGCGACATCATCACCGGATACGACAAGATCGTCTCGACAGCCCCCAGGCTCACTGCCACAATCGGCAGCTTCACCCGGTCAAACAACGCCTTGGCTCGCTCACGGCTCCCTACATCGAACGACAGAACCGCACCGTGGCCGCTTGCTTGCTGTTGCTGGACGAGATGCCCCGGATGGTCAGCCAAGCCCGTGTAGTAAACGCGGCTCACGCCAGGGTGCGTGGACAGCCACTCCGCGAGAATCCCTGCCGACTTTGTGCTGACATCCAGACGTGCCTTGAGCGTTTTCAGCCCGCGCATGACGAGCCAGCAATCCTGTACCCCAAGAATCGCGCCCATGCCGTTCTGGATCAGGTACAGTTGCTCGCCGAGCGCGGCGTCGCGCGTCACTGCCAGCCCGGCAACCACGTCGCTGTGGCCGCCGATAAACTTGGTCGCGCTGTGGATGACGACGTCCGCCCCCAGCTCCAGCGGCCGCTGATAGTACGGCGTCAAAAACGTATTGTCGACAATGACGAGCAGCCCGTGCTCCTTCGCAACGGCTGACACCGCCGCGATGTCGGTCACTTTCAGCGTCGGATTGGACGGCGTTTCCAGATACACTCCCTTGGTCGCCGGAGTAATCGCCTCCCGCACGGCCTCTGTCTGGGTCGCATCGACAAACGTAACGGAAATGCCCATTCTCGACAGCACGCGGGTCAAAAAGCGGAAGGTGCCGCCGTACACGTCCTCCGCGACTACGATATGGTCGCCAGCCGAAAACAGCATGAACACGCTGGAGATCGCCGCCATGCCGGACGAGAAAGCAAAGCCGCGCGCGCCGCCTTCGAGAGCGGCAATCGCTTCCTCCAGCGCGTGTCTGGTCGGATTGCCGGAACGGGCGTAGTCATACGTGCCTGGCTGGTCGAGATCAAACTGGTGAAACGTGGAAGCCTGGTAAATCGGAACCGACGACGCCCCTGTGAACGGATCGATGCAAGTAGAGCCATGCAAAACCTTCGTTGCGAAATTCATCGCGCAGCCCCCCCAACGACAAGACTTGCGTCCAAAGCCTGAAACAGATCAGCGATCAAGTCTTCCGGATGCTCAATCCCGACCGACAGCCTCAGCAATCGGTCACAAACGCCGACATACTCCCGTACTTCCAGCGGAATGTCAGCGTGGGTCTGTGTCGCCGGATACGTACACAACGACTCGACGCCGCCAAGGCTTTCCGCAAAAGAAACGATGCGCAGATTTTGCAAAAACAAGCCCACCTGCTCCGCAGACCGTACCCGGAATGAAACCATACCGCTATAACCGCTTGCCTGGCTCGCCTGGATGGCATGCCCGGGGTGTTCTTGCAGCCCTGGGTAAAACACTTCGGCGACAGCCGGATGCTCCTGCAGCTTTTTTGCAACCGCGAGCGCGTTTGTCTGATGTCTTTCCATGCGCAGCGCCAATGTCTTCATTCCGCGTACCAACAGCCAGCTATCTTGTGGACCCAATACCGCTCCGATGGAATTATGCAAAAACCGGATTTTTTCCGACAACTCCTCGCCTTTTGTCACGATCAGTCCGGCCAGTACATCGTTGTGGCCACCCAAGTACTTCGTCGCACTGTGCAACACGATATCTGCGCCAAGCTCCAGCGGGCGTTGACAATAAGGGGTCATGAACGTGTTGTCGACTATCGTCAAAAGTCCATGCTGCTTTGCCAGCCCGGCGATTTGGCGAAGATCGGTAATCTGCATGAGCGGATTCGTCGGCGTCTCGACGAAGATCGCCTTTGTCTCGGCTCGCAGCGCGTTATGCACCGCTTCCAGGTCGCGCAAGTCTACGTACGTAAAAGACAGGCCGTAGCGGGAAAGCACCTGATCAAACAAGCGATACGTCCCTCCGTACAAATCGAGCGACACAATGAGATGATCTCCCTGGGAAAACAGCCCCATGACCGTATGAACCGCCGCCATTCCCGATGCGCAGGCAAAGCCCGCATCGCCCGATTCTGCCTCGGCGATGGCTTCTTCCAAAACCGTGCGGGTCGGATTGGCCGTGCGTGTATAGTCAAAGCCTGTGCTCTGCCCCAATGCCGGGTGGCGATATGCGGTGGCATAGTAGACAGGAAAGCTGACCGCCCCTGTTTTTTCATCTCTGCCTACGCCTGCTTGAATCAATTTTGTTTCCAGTCTCATACGTAACTCTCTCCCTCCAATGATGTACGAGGGGCATGAAAAAAGCCCCCTTTCCTCTGAAAGAAGGCTTTGTTTACGTCACCGTAAGCAAGACCTTCTCATCTTTCAGAGTTAAAAAACTCTGCAGGAATTAGCACCATTATCTCCCCGCATGAACGAACATGCAGGTGATTGGTTGCCGGGCATCATCGGGCCAGTCCCTCCGCCTCTCTGGATAAGAAGTTTTGCTATTCAATTTGAATGACCTAATACTAAAGGATACGGCGGTTTTTTGTCAACAGGATTTTCCACTGTTGTGCGGCCGTCTTGACTAGGCGTTTTTCAGCGCAGTCATGACCTGGTTGTCCAGCTTCGCAGCCGCGTTTTTGTCGTACGTCTTTTCGTATTGCGGTTCTACGGAAATGCGCGAGCCGTAAAACATGACGTCTCGGACGGAGTCAATCGCGATCTCCACCAGCGCCAGCTTCAGCGGAACGCCCTCCAGCCGCTCGGCTTTCACTGCGGCGCGTCCGTTGATCGCAAAAGAGGAGCCTGCCCCGATCAGATGCAGGACGACCTGCGGCTCTTTGGCAATATTGGCGAGTATGCGCGAGCGGTTATCCACGGCAAAGCGGATGAGTCCGCTGTTCACCGCCAATGTCCAGGACAAGGAGCTGAGCGATGGCGCTCCTGTCTCGTGATCGACGGTGCCGAGCGTCACAAATCGCTCTTTTTGCAGGAGCGCGAACAGTTCTTCCGACAAGGTTTGGGATACGGTTTCAGCCATTCGGATGCCTCCTCGTAAACGGTAGTACGTCTATTGTACCCCTCGCATCTGCCATTAGGCAAACGTTTCCTCCACGCCTTGATTCTGCCTGTTTTTTTCCCTACACTGGTAAAAAACAAAGCCGTACCGGATAAGGAGGTTGGAAAAAGTGGCACCTACGCCTACAGACCGGCTTATGCACAAAATCGACCAGGTCCTCCACGAGCTGCAGGAAGTGAGGAAATTGAACGAGCGCATGGACAAAATCGCCATGTTTTTGGAGGATATCCGGCTCGCAGACGTGATCCAAAACTACACAGCCCCGCGCAAGCTGCTCTGGATCAATTTCCTCGCAGGGCTTGCCCGGGGTCTTGGCTTGACGATTGGAACAGCGATCGTGCTGGCGCTGCTCGGCTCGCTTTTGACGCAGTTTCTCTCGATCCCTATCCTCGGCGATTACATCCGCGAGCTGGTCGAGTATGTTCAGACTTACAAGCAGCCGTAAACGAGACTACTTGCCGCTTCTTTTGCCGCGGTCGTCGTCATCGTCGTCGTCGCGGTCATCGTCGCGGTCATCTTTGTCGCCATCTTTCCATTTGCCGTCGTAGTTTTTCCAATAGCCGTATGCTTTTCCGTTTGGATAGTGGTGCTTGTCTTTATCCTTGTCGTCCTTATCGTCATCCTTCTTCGGCACGGCGGTAATTTTCGTGCTCAGCGCGATGTCCGCCTGCTTCACCAGCTTGTCTTTCGCGTACAGTTCCAGATGGACGGTTTTCGCAGCAAACGAGCGGTTTTTGTAGGTAAAGGTCACGGTGTATTCGCCCTTGTCGTTTGGCTTGATCTCCTTTTTCTTGCCGTCCGGGGTGACGACGACAAGCTTTGCTTTTTGCTTCTCGTCCCAGCCCTTGACGGTGCCTTTCAGTTGAACGGACTTTTTCTTCAAATCGTGCACTGCCGTTCCGGCAATGGCATAGGCCGCGCCAGGGTCTTTGTCCGGTGGGTTGACGACATCGACTTTGATCGTGTCGGAGTCGACTTTTTTCCCGTCTTCATATATTTCGACCAGCACTTCGTCGCTTGCGGCTTTCGCCTTCACGTCCTTGACCGTCACGCTGAAGCTGTCCACCCCGTCCCACAGCTTCTTCAAGCTCGTCTCCTGTTTCACGCCGTTGTAGGAGACGACGACCTTGTCCGCTCCGTGCTTGACGACACCTTTTACCTGCCATTCGGCTTTTTTGGCGTCGTACACGGAAAAGGCGTGGATCAGCCTGCTTTTTTCCTCGTCAGCCTGCGGGATGAGCTTAACTTTTTCACTGTCCGCCAACAGACTGCCGGCATACGCCTGTACGGTGACGTATTGGACGGAATCTGTTTCCGGCGCGGCAAAGCTCACGGTAAACGAATGCTCGCTCGTCGGCACTGCCTCGATAAAGTCGCCGTTCGGCTTGGTCACGACTACTTTCGTCACTTCCGGCGTCACGATGCCTTTGATGTACACCTTGCCGTTTTCGGTCTGCGCGCTCACGCTGACTAGTTCCTCGTCCGCCTCTGTGCGGCGAACTTCCAGCCAGATGTCGCCGTAATAGTCGCGATAAATGCGCTCCCACTCCGACTTGTTCGTTTCCATGTATGTTTGCAGCTTCGTATTCAGATGGATCGGATCTACAATCAGGTACAAATGGTCTGCCTGGTTTTTCAGCAGCATATTCAGCGTAGCCGGGTCGTTTTTCGCAAGCTCTTTCAGGTTGTAGCGGGTAACCTGCTTGCCTTCGTCGCTCATCACTACCTTGGTCGCCGGCGTGCTGCTGGAGCTGGCATCTGCAAAAATCGGCGTCAGGCAGCCGATGAGTCCCGCCGCCGTAACGACCGCCAATACGGGCTTGGTCATGATCTTTTTCACTGGTGTCTCCCCCTCTATTTTTGCCAATCATCCCCTGTCTTCTGTGGGCAACCATACAGACGTAGCGTTTTTTTCAAAAGTTGCACCGCAGCCGAAAACACGTCTAAATACCCACAGCGGCTCCAGACAGCAAAAAAGCGCGCCGGGACACTCTGAACGCCTGATAATGCCCCCGTGCGCACGACAAAAAAGACTCTTCCGCCGCCGAACAGGTCGGAGCCGGAAAGAGTCTTTTCCCTTTTTTTAACTATTGTATTTAGGCTCGTTTTCAATCGCGACCAGCAAGAACTCGACCGTTTCAGCCGGATATTTGCGCTCGAACGTCGCCGCTTCCTCCTTTGCCGTCAGCACGTACCAGCCGCCTTCCTGCCGATAGGCAAGCTCGCTAAGCGCGTGGTCCTCCTGCAACATCTGCAAGAAAAACGCCGCCGTCTCCTGCGCCGACTGATCGTCCGGCCGCGCGTCTGCTACCACTTGAATCTGCAACCAGTTAAAGAGTGCATCATCACGTTTCACGAGGGCAACCTCACTTTCGCTCCGGTTTGATTCTCAGCTTGACGACGACCAGAATGACAATCGCGACCAGCATCGCGCTCTTCACAGGAAGCTGGACGTCCAAAATCGCAAAGATCAGCGCCCCGACGAACAGGAGAAGGTATAAAAGCAACGTTTTCAAGATCGGCATGCGAATTACCGTCGCAAACCCCAGGTAGTAAACGATAATTAATTGCACAAACAAAATCCAAGCCCGATTATGGTCCGCCCACAGGCGGAAGCTGTCGTAGGCGCTCAGTTGATCCGGGTTTGCCGGTACGTAGGTTGAAGCAAGGTGTATCCAGTCCATCACAAATCTCTCCTGTAACGCAAAAGGCCGTGTCCTCTCACCGCGACGGGAAAGACCCGCTCTTTTGCATAATCTTTTCCTTTTTCCAACGTTTTTTCGTATGTATCCTTTTTACTTTATCAGGTGATGGATTTCCTGTCAAAAACGGACTGCTCCTGCACTTGGCGCACGACAATGCTAGCCTGCCTTTTCGCGGACATGCTATGATGAGAGGGTCGCAAACTTAGAAAAAGGTGGGAAAAACATGAGCCTGTACGATATTTCCGTCAAGACGATTTCCGGCGAAGAACAGACGCTGGCCGAGTACAAAGGACGCGTTTTGCTGATCGTCAATACCGCCAGCCAGTGCGGACTAACCCCGCAGTACAAAGGCTTGCAGGAGCTGTACACGCGCTATGCGGACAAAGGATTCGCCGTTCTCGGCTTTCCGTGCAACCAGTTTGCCGCTCAAGAGCCTGGCAGCGAGGAAGAGATCGCGGCATTTTGTGATCGCCACTACGGCGTAACGTTCCCGCTGTTTGCCAAAATCGATGTGAACGGTCCAACTGCCCATCCTTTGTACCAGCACCTGAAAGCCAACGCTCCCGAAGGCCAGGGTGAAGAGATCGAATGGAACTTCGCCAAGTTTCTCGTAGACAAGGAAGGCCGTATCGTCAAGCGCATCGGTGCCCGCGTGCAGCCGGAAGACGTGGCCGCTGACATCGAACGCTTGCTGTAAAAAACGGCTTCCCTGCCAAACCAAAAGCCGCTTTGCCCATCATCGGGGACAAAGCGGCTTTTATTGTACCGCGATTGCGCCGCGAGCTTACGCTTGCGGTTGTGCTTCCCAGCGCTTTTGCTTTTCGTAGCGCTCGCGATCCGATTTGTTCAAATACTTTTTGCGCAAACGGACGGATTGTGGCGTAACTTCGCACAGCTCGTCGTCGTTCAAATACTCCAGAGCCTCTTCCAGCGTCAGCAGGCGAGGGGTCTTCATTTTCACCGTCTCGTCCTTCGTTGCGGAGCGGACGTTGGTCGCGTGCTTCTCTTTGCACACGTTGACGGTCAAGTCGTTGTCGCGGTTGTGTTCGCCCACGATCATGCCTTCATAGACTTCCGTACCCGGCGTGATGAACATGATGCCGCGATCCTCGACAGACATCAGGCCGTACGTGGTTGCGGTTCCGGTCTCGTGGGAAATGAGCACGCCTGCGTGACGTCCACCCACAGCGCCCTGGACAAGCGGACGATAGCTGTCAAAGGAGTGGTTGAGGATGCCGTAGCCGCGTGTGATCGTCAAAAACTCCGTGCGGTAGCCGATCAGTCCGCGGGACGGAATGATGAACTCCAGACGCACCTGGCCGAAGCCGTTGTTGACCATGTTGACCATCTCGGCCTTGCGTTGGCCCAGCGTCTCCATGACAGCCCCGGTGTATTCTTCCGGCACGTCGATCACGAGAAACTCAGCCGGCTCCATTTTTTGTCCGTCGATCATTCGCACGATGACTTCCGGCTTGGACACGCCCAGCTCGAAGCCTTCGCGGCGCATGTTTTCCACAAGGATGGACAGATGCAATTCCCCGCGTCCAGATACAATGAACGCATCTGGAGAATCTGTTTCTTCCACACGAAGAGATACATCTGTCTCCAGCTCGGCCATCAGGCGATCGCGCAGCTTGCGGGAAGTAACGTGTTTCCCTTCGCGGCCTGCAAACGGGCTGTTGTTCACCAAAAACGTCATTTGCAATGTCGGCTCGTCGATTTTCAACAGAGGCAGCGCATCCGGGTGGTCGACGTGGCAAACGGTTTCGCCTACGTTGATATCGTCAATCCCTGCGATCGCGACGATGTCCCCTGCTCTCGCCGTTTTTTGTTCCACGCGCTGCAAGCCGGAGAAGCCGAACAGCTTTTGAATCCGCGCTTTTTTCACTTCGCCGTTGCGCGTGGTGACCGATACCATTTCATTTACATTCATGGTTCCGCGATAAATGCGGCCAATCCCGATACGACCCAAAAAGTCGTTATAATCCAGCATGGTTACTTGCATTTGGAGTGGTGCGTTTTCATCGGCATCAGGTGCGGGCATGTGCTCAACAATGGTGTCGAAAAGTGGACGAAGGTCGCCTTCCAGTTTATCCGGCTCCATTCCGGCGATACCTTGCAGGCCGGAAGCATAGACGATCGGGAATTCCAGTTGATCTTCCGTCGCATCGAGATCGATAAACAGGTCGTACACTTCGTTGATGACTTCTTGAGGACGTGCATTGTCGCGGTCTACCTTGTTCACGACAACGATCGGGGTAACTTTTGCTTCGAGCGCTTTTTTCAATACGAAACGGGTTTGTGGCATACAGCCTTCAAATGCGTCAACAATCAAAAGGACGCCGTCCACCATGCTCATGATCCGCTCTACCTCGCCACCGAAGTCGGCGTGGCCTGGCGTATCCAAAATGTTGATGGTGAACTCTTTGTATTTCACGGACGTTGTTTTCGCCAGGATCGTAATCCCGCGTTCCCGCTCCAGGTCGTTGGAGTCCATCATTCTCTCCTCTACCTGCTGGTTGCTGCGGAATGTGCCCGATTGGATCAAAAGCTTGTCGACCAACGTTGTTTTTCCATGGTCAACGTGGGCAATAATGGCAATGTTGCGTATGTCAAGACGCTTCATGTGAACCTCCTCTGTTATGCATACCTTCCATATTAACAGGTCGCGAAACACGGCACAATGGGCATTTTTTTACTCGGAAACACTTCCTGATTAGCATGCGCCACAATCGACATACTAAAGACAGGAGGTGGTCTGCCATGAGGAAAAACGAGCCAAGCTATTTCACAGGTTTGTTCTTGATCGCAGCAACGCTTGTCGGGTGCGCGTCTTCCAACGCAGGGCCTGACACGGGCGCACAGACGCAAAGCAGTTCGCATCCAGCGACACCGATGACTCGCTCAAGCATCGGACACGATTTTAACGCCTATACGCAAGGAATCAACGCCCAGAACTACCTCAAAGGGTACACCTCAAACGGCTTCAATCAAGACCTGGCAGAGCAGCTTACAAAAGCGGCTGATGATGTCCCGGGCGTCGATCGCGCTACTGTCGTCGTAAGCGGCCAGGACGCCGTGATCGGCATTCGCGTGCGCGACAACCTTGGCGAGCCGCAGGCAAAAGTGATCGAGCAGCAAGTCCACTCTGCTTGTCGGGCTGTGTCGCCTACCTTGCAAATGCAAGTCTCGTCCGACCAAGCCGTCTTTGACCGCGTGCGTGCGATCAACGCGCAAATTTACGAGGAAGCGACGAACCGCAGCAACCAGGTTTTGCACGAGGGCACCTCGGTAGAACAAAAAATAACGAACACCTCGACCGAATTTACCAGACTTCTGCACGACATGCGCACGACGATCCAGCAGCCGTTGCGGTGATGGATAGACAGCGCATGCTCTCACGTAAAAGAGGTGCGGACATGTCTCCCGCACCTCTTGAATACTCTTCCGTTTTGTTACTTACTCACAACTTCAGCCACTTTGATTTCTGGCTCAACCACTTGCAGTTCACCTGTTCCGCGAACGAGTTTCTTCGCGTAGGTTTTCTCCGGCTTCAGCACGGATACCAAGTAGTCGATGGCAACTTGCGGATCGACTGTCTCGCCACAAGTGTAGCAATCCAGAGCGGCAAAACCGCGCTCAGGATAAGTATGAATGGACAGGTGGCTTTCCGAGAGAAGAACCAGCACGGTAGCACCCTGAGGAGAGAACTGCTTCGCTTGCACGCTCAGCACCGTAGCTCCGCATGCCTCAGCAGCTTCAATCATTTCCTTTTTCAAAAATTCTGCGTCGTTCAACAAGTCAAACTGAACTCCCCATGTGTCAACAGCAACGTGTCTTCCGAAAGTCGAGTATTCCATCTTTCGGTTCCCCCTTCCTAGCAAGTGTAATGTTAAACATCGCTAGGACCTGCGTCATTCACTAACGGGGGCGGTTTCCCTCTTGTTATCCACCCTTTGAAGTGAATCCTGGTTCCTAATCCTGTTTCCAACGAAAACAACAATACCATGTATTTGCCTACTTTGACAATACCCTTTTTCGAGAAAGTCCATGAAAAAAACGGGCACCACTCGGCACCCGTTTTGTCTTACGTTTTTTATACTTCTAGTTCAAACAGACGCTGCGACAACATCACTAAACGCGTATCGATTGCTGGAAGTTTCTCCGGAGCAGCTCCCTTTGCCCAATTACGCAAATCCAGCCAGCGGTCCGTTTCCTGACGCAAGGACTCAATCTCCCTTTCGCTGCCCTCTTGCTGGAACAACGCTTCCAGCTCGTTGGCAATGTTCAGAGAGGTATCTTCAAAGATGGACGTCTCCTCGTCCCCCGACAGCTCCTGGATGCTGACCACCGATCCTTGATCGTAGTGGTACACCATCGTGAAGCCTTCGTAAATTCTGTGGACGATTCCATAGCCCCGAAACGTTTTCATCGCTTTTCTCATCGCATTCGCCAACTGCCGATCCCGAATGAGATAGGAGCTGTCGCAAGAGTAGCGATTGCCGACACGGCAAAAGCTCAGTTGAATTTCGCCGTTATGGTCAGACAAGATTACGTCGCGGTCGCCGTTGTCGCATACTTTGACATCGACTGAAATGTGTTCATTGGTGAAGAGCGAGACGAATTGGTTCAACTCCTCTTCATTCACCGTAAAATAGGCCTTGGCGTAGTTGGTTGCTAAACGCTGTGCCATAAATATCTCCTCAATTCTTTTGGTTTCCGTGGGCCAGTTACGACCAAACTGTGTCCAAATGTAGAGGAGATACGCTAAGTGTCAACGAAGGAACGCTGTAGAACCTGGCCTTGCCCCGCGAATCGAAAGTCGATTTGGGTAATGAAGGCGGATCACCTACTTTTTGTTTTTCCGAAAAAAAGCCATCCTTGACACCTTTATTATACAACAGAAGCCCTCAAAAGTCTTGATGAAAAAGTAGATGAATTTACGCAAAAATACCGAATATCCGCAATATGACGCAGAGAGACGCAATGATCTCCCTGATTCATTCATATGCTTGCGGTTTCAAAAGAATTCGCCGCGAGTCAGAGGCCGGAATTTGCCGTCATTGCCTTTTTGATGGCAGCCTGTTCTTCTTCGGACAAGTGGTAGGCGGATGCTCCCGCTTCAATCGGCTTGGCGTACACGCGCGACTCTTCCCGCCCGAAAATACTGGTAATCACCACACCGTTTTCGGCGTCATCTAAAATCGCCAAGGAAAAGCTCAGATCGCTGCCGACATCCCCGAAGGCGTTGTAGCGAATGATGGCTACCCTGCCACACTGGGCTGCTATACGCTGTGATAGACGATTGAGCGTAAACTGCTGATCGCCTTGCAGTTTTTTGACTTCATCTACCTGATCCAGCAGCCTGTGCAAGCCTTCCTCCAGGTTGGCTCCTCCGGTACCTGTCATCAGCCTGTTGATCGACTTGCGCATGCGGCTGATGCGAACCGATTGCAGGATGACGACGAGGAGCAAAATCAGCGTCAGCGCGATGATCGCCAGAAGCAAAATCGCGACATTGGGTATTTGGGATAGGAATGGTTCCAAAACATTTTCTTCCTTTCTGGTACATGCGTTGCAATAAGCAGTCAAAGCCTTCTCTATTGTACCTCCGCTTCGCCGCCCGTTCAAATAAAGACTTTGGCAAACCGGGAAATGCGAAAATTTGCGCAACCAAAAAAAGCGACACCCTCATTTTGTGAGATGTCGCTTTTTCATTCCGTATGCCTATGTGTCAAGCTCATCGTCCTATGGTTATCCTCCAGTCTACCTACGCTTCCAAAAGCAGCATTTCTCGACGAAGCTGTTTTAATACTTCCATAGATTTTTTGATTTGGGCCTGATCTTCTGCCTTTATCGCGTCAAACAACGTCGCCAGTTCATAATCGAGCTCCAGACGCAAAACCGGAATACGCTCCTCTGAGTCACGCCGTTTCAAAGCGGCAATCACTTGGTCCATCGTCACATTGCAGAATTTTTCGTAGATCATTTTTTTCTCAGCTCCTTTTATTTCCACTATTCTGACGACTTCTCCGTACTGGACGTGCTTCATCAAGATGCAGTCATCCAACCTGACCTTGATGATGGCGTGCCCCTTTGCTCGTTCCACGAAGTGGTACAATACCAGCGCCACCCGCGAGTCATGTACAGGAACGCCTGCCACTTGCAGCTTGTAAGACCCGTTTAATCGCTGCATGGTCCAGTCGGAAAGGCCGTCCATGGTGTTCACGAGGAGGTGAAACTGCTCGGGAGATTCCTTCCACGTGACGCTCACCCCCGCTTCCACCAGGGCCTGCACCATCGCGTGCAATGTCTTGCGATCAAACCAAACCGCCAGATTGTCATACTCCAGCTCCATGCCGAGATTCATCCTGGCTCCTCCCGTTGACAGAATACTCAGATTTCGTTTCGGCTGTAAGGGAGTGAGTGGTATATCATATTATTCACGCTTCGGTTTTGCTATTCATATCCCGGCAAGTATTTTTTTCCTGCGTGGTATGATATCATATGGAGGATTCCAAGCTCCCTTGACAAGGACGTTCGCCCTTTTCTTTATACGTGGCGTTCGATCATGATAAATGAGGTGTTTGTTCCATGACTGCGTTTTCCGGCTTTCGCCAAGAAGATTTTGACGTTTTTGCCGTTGATGGACTCGACCAGCGGATGGACGCAATCAAGACCGTGATTCGCCCCAAGCTTGAAGCGCTTGGCCACCATTTTGCGCCCATTTTGTCGGCCGCAACCGGCGATGAGATGTTTTACCACGTAGCCAAGCATGCCCGCCGCACCGTAAACCCGCCAGCAGATACGTGGGTCGCCTGGGCCAATGACAAACGCGGGTACAAAAAGCATCCGCATTTTCAAATCGGCCTGTGGCAAACGCATCTGTTCGTCTGGTATGCCGTCATTTACGAAGCTCCGGCCAAGGCCCAGATCAGTCAATCATTCAGCGAGCATCTCGACGAAATCATGACGCTGGTGCCCGATTATTTCCACTGGTCGCCCGATCACACCGCGCCCGACAGCACTTCCCAGGCGGAGCTGGGCAAAGCCGGTGTGAAAAAGCTGGTGGACAGGCTGGCGCAAGTGAAAAAAGCGGAGCTGCTCTGCGGCTTGACCATTGATCGTCACGATCCGGTGCTTGCTGATCCGCAGGCGCTTTTGGGACAACTCGAAAACACGTTTGCCGTTCTCAGCAAGCTGTACACAATCGGTCGTTAAGCTTTCCTAATCGCCTCCCTGGCATTTGCTAAAGATATATGCAAAAGAACAGGTCCGCTTTCTTTTGAAAAGCGCTTGCCTGTTCTTTTGTTTTTTGGCATACCGTCACCGTGCGGGGCATCCTAGAGGAAAAGGAAGCGCCTCTCTTTTAGCCGCGAATGGCATTCAGCCGCTGAACGCCGCTTTCCGCCTCCCGGAACATCCGCTCGAACAGTTCCTGAACGGAAGGGATGTCCGAAATCAGGCCGATGACCTGGCCTGCCCAGCCAAAGCCGTGCTCACGGTCGCCTTCGTAGATGAAGGTGCGATTATTTTCGCCGCTGATGAAGCTTTTCAGCTCTTCATAGCCGGCGCCTTCTTTTTCCATTTGCAAAATGCGGTCAGAGCCTGGCGTGCGCACAACCCTCGCCGGCGCTCCCAGCGTTCTTTTGATGACAGCCGTATCTTGTTCGGTTCCTTTCAGCAAAGCTTCCTTGTACGCTTCGTGGGCGTGGACGCACTCCTTGGTCGCGATGAACCGGGTGCCCATCTCCACGCCTTCCGCGCCGAGCGCGAGCGCAGCGAGGATTCCGCGTCCATCGCCAATCCCGCCGCTGGCCAGCACCGGAATGCGGACGGAGTCCACAACGCGCGGAATGAGCACAAACGTCCCGATGTCGTCCCGGCCCAGATGGCCTCCGCCTTCCTGGCCGACAGCCATGACGGCGTCTGCCCCGATCGCCTCCGCTTTTTGCGCTTGCCGCACGGACGCGACCAGCACCAGCTTTTTGATCGGATGGCCGTCGAGTCGGCGCAGGAGCGGCTCAGGATTGCCTCCGGTCACAGAGATGGCGGCTACTTTCTCTTCGATGGCGACCTCCAATGCTTCTTCATACGGCCGATTGTATTGCCCAATCGCGAAATTGACGCCAAACGGCTTGTCTGTCAGCTCGCGCACCTTGCGAATTTCTTCGCGCAGCGCTTCTGCCGACGAAAGCGACATCGCCGTGACTTGTCCGAGTCCGCCTGCGTTTGACACAGCAGCGGCCAGTTCTGCGTATGCTAGATAGGCCAATCCGCCCTGCACCACCGGATATTTGATTTGCAACAGCTCGGTTACTTTTGTTTTCATCTCCATCCCCCCGTTTTTGTTAAGCTTCTCGGCAAGCGGGGAAAACTCCTGCTGCCACACGCGAATATGAATAAAAATTCGCTTGCTTTCCCCCCCTATTTTGCTATACTCAATTTGTTTGTTTTTCCCCTTTATTCTTGATTCGTAAAGTGAGGCGATCGTAGTGAGACAAATGAAAACTCCTTTGTTCAGCGGGTTGTTGGAGCACGCCAACCGGAACCCGATTCAATTTCACATTCCGGGCCATAAGAAAGGTATGGGCATGCATCCGGCATTTCGCGAGTTCATCGGGGAGAATGCTCTCTCGATAGACCTCATTAACATTGCGCCACTGGATGACTTGCACCATCCGAAGGCGATGATTAAAGAAGCGCAGGAATTGGCAGCCGAAGCGTTCGGCGCTGACCATACATTTTTCTCCGTCCAAGGAACAAGCGGCGCGATTATGGCGATGATTATGGCGACGTGCAGCCCTGGCGACAAAATCATCGTGCCGAGAAACGTGCATAAATCTGTCATGTCGGCGATTATTTTCGCCGGAGCGGTACCGATTTTCATTCATCCGGCGATGGACGAGCGTCTGGGCATCTCCCACGGGATTACAGTGAAATCCGTGCAAAAAGCATTGGAAGCCCACCCTGACGCTGCGGCTCTGCTCGTCATCAACCCTACTTACTTCGGCATTGCCGGAGACTTGCGCGAGATCGTGCGAACCGCGCACAATTACGAAATTCCGGTCCTGGTGGACGAGGCGCATGGCGTGCACATTCACTTCCATGAGGACTTGCCGATTTCCGCCATGCAGGCCGGAGCTGACATGGCAGCGACGAGCGTACACAAGCTGGGCGGCTCGCTGACCCAGACATCCATCCTGAACGTGCGCGAGGGCCTCGTAGATGTAGATCGCGTCAAAACGGTGCTGAGCATGCTCACGACGACGTCGACCTCTTACATTTTCCTGGCTTCGCTCGATATGGCCCGCCAACATCTGGCGCTCAACGGCAAGATGCTGGCCGACCAGGCGATGAAGCTGGCGAACAAGGCCCGCGACCTCATCAACGACATCCCGCGCATTTACTGCGTAGGCAAAGAAATACTCGGAAAGCCGGCGACTTTTGCCATGGACCCAACCAAGCTTTTGATCCACGTACGCGATCTGGGCATTACCGGCTGGGAAGTGGAAAACTGGCTGCGCGACAAGTACAACATCGAAGTGGAAATGAGCGACCTGTACAACATTCTCTGTTTTGTCACGGCAGGGGACACCGAAGAATCCCTTCACGCGCTCGTCAACGCGCTGCGCGAGCTGTCCGTGGAGTTTGCCCACGTGCAGGCAGAAGAAAAGCCGACCATTTCCTTGCCGAACATTCCGGTGCTGTCCACGACGCCGCGCGATGCTTTTTATGCAGAGACGGAAACCATCCCGCTCGTGGAAGCCGCAGGCCGCGTCACTACGGAGTTCATCATGGTGTATCCGCCAGGGATTCCGATTTTCCTGCCAGGCGAGGTCATCACTGAGGAGAACATCGCGTACATCCAGGAAAACATCCGCGTCGGACTGCCCGTCCAAGGTCCAGAGGATGAGTCGTTAAAAACGATCAAAGTCATCAAAAGACAAACCGCGATTTCGGGGTAAACCCCTCATTGCGCGCAAAGCCGTTGCCTCTATTTCGAAGGCAACGGCTTCTTTCATGATTTGGGCATGTATTGCCTGAACCTTTTGAGCTAAGATAGAAATGGGAAAAATCAGGAAGGTGATGATGCGAATGCCAGACTGGTCGTACCAGACGTTGTTTAAACCGCTGCTTTTTCTCATGCCGCCAAAGCGCGCACGCAGCTTCACGCTCGCTGCCATCGGCACATTGGCGAAGCTGCCCGGTGGCACTTCCGTTATCGAGCTGATGGGGCACATGCAGCCGCCTGCCGCTTTGTCCAAAACGGTCAGGGGTTTGCGTTTTCCGACTCCAGTCGGCCTGGGAGCAGGGCTTGATCCCGCAGCAAAAGCGCTTGGAGCGCTATCCCGCTTTGGCTTTGGCTACATCGAGCTGGGGCCGGTTACGCTTGCGCCGCTGTCTGATCCAGGTATTACTTTGCGCAAGACGACGAATCTCTCCGTTACATACAGCGCCCCGTTCGAAAATCCCGGGGTCGCCGCTCTCGAAAACTGCTTGCGCCGCTCCCCCTCTGTAGCGATTCCGCTCGGCGCCAGATTGGGTTTTCGCCCAGGCGCTGCACTAAAGGAAGCGACCGCTGAAAGAGAGCAACTGATTTTGCGCCTGCAGCCGTACTGCTCGTTTTTTTCGCTGGACTACCGCGCCAGCCAAAGACATGAGCCGTGGAGCGCTGCCCAGTGGCAGGAGCATTTGACCTGTCTGCGGCAGGCGACCGAGCGCCCGCTCCTGTTCGCGCTCCCGCCCGGAATAGCGGAAAAAGAGTGGCTTTCGCTGCTGCAAATCGCCCGTAACGCAGGACTGGATGGGATCATGGTTGCGGGTGGCGTGAAAAGCGCTCCACACGATTCAAGCGACTCGCCAGCGCCCCTGTACCAGACAGGCAAGCCATCCCGCGAAGCCGCCTTGCGATCGGTTGCGCTGACGAGGCAAACTTGGCCAGACTGCCTGCTGATCGGCTCCGGCGGCATCATCGAGCCTGCTGACGCTTTGGCCTTTTTGGAAGCTGGCGCCGACTTTGTGCAACTGCACAGCGGCCTTGTGTACGCCGGTCCGGGCTTGCCCAAACGAATCAATGAAGCGATTTTGCAGTCCGGCGCTGCGCGTCAGGCTGTCGAGCCAGCGAATAAGAGCGAGCGCACGGAAGCAGCAGCGGAAGTCGCAGCGGCACAACTGCCTCTTGCTCCTGCAGCGAGACAGGCACGTGCCATCCGCTGGTTACCCGCCTGGGTGTGGGGGCTTCTGCTCGGGCTCGGGATGATCGTCGGCGGAGCATTGGCCTGGCTGGTCGCTGTATCCACTGTCATCCTCCCGTACGACGAGCGTTTTTTGCAAATGTCTGCGGAGCAATTGTCACAGATCAGCCCCCAGTTGCTTTCCTTTATGTCGCATGACCGGATCAGCCTGGCGGGAACGATGATCTCGATCGGAATCATTTACGCGCAGCTTTCCTTTCACGGCTTGCGCCACGACATTCACTGGACGCGCGCTGTGCTGCTCGCCTCCGGAGCCGTCGGATTTTCCAGTTTTTTTCTGTTTATTGGCTACGGCTATTTTGACTACATGCATGCCGTACTCGCGCTCCTTCTGCTGCCCATGTTTCTGCTTGCTTTGCGCACACCAGCGAAAAGACACTTGCCTGCGCTCCCTCCCGAGCGGCACAACGACCGCACGTGGAAAATGGCTTTGTGGGGACAGCTTTTGTTTGTCGTCATCGGCTTTGCTTTGACCGGAGCTGGGCTGATTATTTCCTTGATCGGGATCACTGGCGTCTTCGTCCCGTCCGATCTGGTCTTTCTCTGCGTGTCCGCCGAGATGCTGCAAGCGTTTAACGAACGGCTGATTCCGCTGATCGCCCACGACCGGGCCGGCTTCGGCGGCGCTCTCGTCTCCGACGGCCTCGCCGTGCTGCTCATCAGCCTCTGGGGCTTTCGCCGCGGAGAAGCGTGGGTATGGTGGACGCTGTTTCTCGCGGGCATCCCCGGCTTCGCTGCTGGCATCGGGATTCACTTCGCGGTCGGGTACGTCGATTTTGTGCATTTGCTTCCTGCCTACGTAGCGGTCTTGTTCTTTTTGGCTGGGCTGGTGTTGGCGAAGCCTTATTTGACGGGAACAGTAAAAACAGGCGATTAGGACTGTGCCTAATCGCCTGTTCTCGTTTACTTATAGAATCGAATGTCGATCGTGGTGAGGCCAGCTTGGTTAAACAAATCAACCATACGTTTGCTATCGTTGAAAGCCTCTATCAGCGGCATTGTTATTTCATCCTCTGTCCCTTGGAAGAAGACAAACACAATTTTGGTAAAATCGGTACTGTTCATTTTCTCCGCCAGCGTGCCGTCGAGCATCAAGTCAACCAATTTGTACTCTCTGTAATCGCCCGGCTCAGGGTCCGGTTTTGGATCTGTACCTGGCTCCTCTACGGCATCGTCATCCCGTGGGCTTGCAAATGCCATCGTGTAGACGACAGGTTTGCCATCGCGCTCGTCGATCCAGACGATGCGATTGCCGCCGATTCTTGGGCTGGAAATCTCAGCATTGTCGTCCCACTCCACATCGCTGTAAGAGCGGTCTTCTACATCGTACAGCTCATAATAAAAATCTTTTTCTTTGGAAGACAAGCGGTTATCTTCAAAAAGAATCATATTGCGGGAAGCTTGCGGATTTTTTTGGTCGCGTTCAGAGTAGCGGATCAGCAGTTCTGTCCGTTGACGATCGATTCTGTAGTAGTACAAATCCCAACCGTTTTTCGCGCCTCCGCTATTTTCGCTCCAGACCACAAAATCGTCTCCGATTTGCGCGGATTGTACTTCCACGTTTTTGCGGATTACCGTCTCGTCTCTTTCCTCGATGTCGTACAAGTAAATGTCTGCCTTTTTCGAGCCTGTTTCTTCCACCCAGGCAGCGTAATTGCCGTAAATATCTACACTTAACGGCTCGGTTCTCAGGCTGGCAATTTCTTCTTCCTTGCCCGTTGCCAGGTCGGTGATGATAAGGTCGGCGCGGCGATCCACATTGACCCACAACAGCTTGCTGCCGTCGACCTCATACAGTTTTTCACTCGGCTGCTGGTCGTCATCTTCGTTCGTAATCTGCTTTTCCGTGCCTTTGCGAATATCGTACGCGACGAGTGCATCTTCCCGCTGATCGTACCAGACTACGTACTTGCCGCTCACAACCGGACGAATCGGGTCTGCGCTGCTTTTGCTGATGACCTTGCTCGTCCCTTTTTCCGTATCGAACAGGACGACGGAGTTTGCCTTTTTCGACTCTGTCACGTACACTACGTAACGGTCAGAGCCATCCGGTTGGCTCGGCTCCCCGGAAGTTGCGCCCAGCCCGATGTCAGCTCTTTCGTCCAGATCATAAATGTGGAGGCGCAGCTTTTTGTCGTTGTCTCTCTTTGCGTACATGACGTAATCTTCAAAAATGCGCGGACGCACCGACTCGAACACGCTGCTCGCGATTTCTTTGCCGGAAGATTTGCTCGCGTCCCGATATGCCAGATCGTCATCGTCCAGGTAGACGATCGTGTCTTTGTAAATATGTACGCCCGACTTGGAGGTCGAAGTATCCGTCAACTGCTTGTTTCTTCCCGTGCCGATGGTGTACACGTAAACCTGCTGTCCGTTTACGTAGGCGATTTTGTCACTGAAAAGGCTCGGCTCAATCTGGTGTGCCTTGCCCCCTGCTGCCAATTCTTCCTTTTGCTTGTCGATGTCGTAGTAGTAGATGTCCGGGTTGCCATCGCGGGAGTCTTCCCACG
Organism: Brevibacillus sp. FW301-21C12A; assembly: GCF_058788915.1. Taxonomy (NCBI): domain Bacteria; kingdom Bacillati; phylum Bacillota; class Bacilli; order Caryophanales; family Paenibacillaceae; genus Brevibacillus; species Brevibacillus sp. FW301-21C12A. The sequence goes on along the minus strand of NZ_JBYTBG010000003.1, from coordinate 51,743 downwards.
CTACGTAGCTGTCGCTGACGGTCGGATCGCTGGCTTTGCCGCTCGTGGAAACGCGCGTTGTGTCGCCTGTCGCGATGTCGTACATGTAAATGTCTGTTCCCGCATCGCTTTTATCGGACCAAACGACCTTTTTCCCCGAGATCTCCAGATCGGCTGCAGCGGCTTTTCCGCTGGTCAAGCGAATTTCCTCGTCTTTGGCAATGTCGTACAAATACACGTCTGCTCCGCCGTGGCGAGAGTCGATCCAGACCGCGTATTTTCCGTCGACCCGCGGGTTTTTCTTGTCGGAGTTTTTGTCGCCGATCTTCGTCTCGGCCTGCTTGCTCAAATTGTACAAGGTGAGCTTTTGTTCCCCCGCAATCTTCCAGATCGCATATTCCTTGGAAATGTCAAAGCCGTCTTTGGAAACTTCCGGCTGACTTACGTCTATTTTGATTTCCTGTCCGATACTGTTCGCAAACGCTGGAGTCCCGGTCCACAGGGAGGTGACCAGCAATGCGGCGGCCAGCAAACCCTGCATGGGCTTACGTTTCATGAAACAATTCCTCCTTTTGCAACGATTTTCACACTTCTCCATTATCCTCCAAGATGAAAAGGTTGTCAAAAAAAACAGGCCTTTGTAGAAAGGCCTGCACGGTTTTTCGCTATTCTTTTTCCTGTCTTTGCTCCGGTCTGCACTCGCAATGGCATACTCCATAAAGCGTTTTCACTGAGTTGCTTTCAAAATGCTCGATGATGGTCCCGCAAGTCTGACATACGATAGTTCCCATCTGTGTCCCCTCCGCATTTGTGATTCCAAATGAAATGTGATGTCACATATTCTTCAATTCAACATGCTTTTATATTAATATGCCACACCATTTGGAGTCAATACGGTAATTGCACACAACTTTTGTCGATTAGTATGTCACATTTTGTTTTGGGCGATCTCTTTCATCCATCTGTCCATGTGGCTGAGCACGTCCTCGCGTTCCGGCTCGTTCAGCACCTCGTGGCGCAAGCCCGGAAAGCGGCGAAACGTCTTCTGCCCCTGGATGCCCTCTGTAAAGCGCCCCACAGCGTCTGCATCCACCAGCGAGTCGTCGCCCGCCTGCAGCACCAGCACAGGCACCGTGAGCCGTTCCCGCTCCTCCCAGGCCGCCTGCATCGCTTTGTGCAGTTCCAAAAACCAGCGCACGCTGACTTTCGGATAATTGAGCGGATCGTTTTTGTAGGCGGCTTGCACGGCCTCATCCCGTGAAACCATGTCAGGCGTAATCCCGTTTGCAATCGCAAGCGTCGGCCAAAAACGGTCCAGCAGTCTCGCTGCCTGCGCCTTCCAGGCGGGCACCTCCAGCTTTAGCTGTAAGCACGGGGAGGTCAAAACCAGTCCCGCCAGCTCGTGTGCCGCTTTTTCCCGCTGCACGAAGCGCGTAGCGATCAGTCCGCCCAGACTGTGGCCCAGCAAAAAAACGGGCCGTTTGCCTGCGCTGTCTTCCAGGGCGGCCACGGTCCACTCCCGCACCCGCTGCACATAATCGTCAAACGAATCAACATGCCCCCTGATCCCCGGGGAGCGTCCCCAGCCAGGCAAGTCTTCCGCGTAGACGTCCCATCCTTGTTGATTCAAAAACGCCGCGACATGCTCGTATCTGCCATGGTGCTCTCCCGTGCCGTGCACGAGCACGACCGCTCCTTTTGGCTCGCTTGCCGACCATTTATGTACGCTCATCTACGTCCCTCCTCTTCCCTATCCCGATTTTATGCTGTCGCAGCCCGCTTCGTAAACAGGGCGCTCCGTGCTGCCGGCTGTCTGGCAGCTTCGGGAACCAGTAAAAAACGAGCAGAAGATAAACTTCTGCTCGCCCGCTAATACTGATTTTCTTCAAATGGGATGGGAGGCAAGTATTCTTGGAAAAATTCAGCGAGTGCCTTGGCTTCACTTTCCGAGTCCAGTCGGAAAATCCTTTGCAGGTACCCTGGATTTACCGCATCATCTGAACTGAGAAGGGTAGATTGCCCCGTCTGCATACAGATCACCAACGGCTTTCCATAAAACTTGTGCGTGAATACAATGCCGAAGTCGTGTCTCGTTCCTTCGGAGATAAACCCGAGAAAACGGACATTGGCGTTTTCCGAAACGTCGTATAAGTGGTCGTAGTGCTCCATCAGCAATCCCTCCTCGTCTTGATTTTCACTCCGACAACATTTTCAAAAATATTCGGAGTATTTAACATTATACGCGAAAATCCGCTTTTTGCCACCCATTTCGCCTAACTAATCAAATGAGTGGGGTTCATGACCCGCTCCTCGCCCTCCTGAATCCACCTTACCTTCTCCGCTCCGTGCAGCGATTGAGCCACAAAGGAGAGGCATTCGAAGAACAGTTCGACTACTGCTGTACTGTATCGTTCCTCCATTTTCTCCAGCGCATACGTCAATCTGAAAATAGATGGCACTTTTCTTCGGCTTGCCTCCAGAACTTCCTTGCCTCGCTGGGTCGGGTACACGTGTACGACGCGTCCGTCCAGCTCAGACTTTTCAATCGTCACCATTCCTTTCTCCATCAACTTTTTGATGTGGATGACGATCGACGACGGGTGCCAGAAAGTCCAGTCGGCAATTTGCGTGACGCGCACCCCCTCATAACAGTAAATGATCCAGAGAATGTTTAATTGCACGGAGGAATCCAGTTCGGCTTCCTTCGCTGCTCGCTCCCAGTCTTCCTTGTTCACTACGTCAATGGCGCGCATCGTGTTCAATGCTTCAAATACGTGTCTAATCGAGGCCTCCTGCATGGGTTTACTCCTCCATGATCCTTTATCGTTCACTTATCGACTATATAAATAGTATTTATATTTTACACTTTTCAGAAAAGACGCGCAATTGTTTTCCTTTCCCAACTGTCTCATTGCCAAAGTGTGGAAGCAATGCTACACTAAACGCAGATATTCCCGGTACTAGGAGGGTGCAATCGTGAAACTTCAATCGGCCTACATCTATTTCGTTAATGGCTCAACTGCCCAATCCGCAAGTATTGACGACGTAAAAGCCAAGTTTACGCGATATATGGACATGACCTCGAAAACAGGGGAGCAGCTCGGCTGGTCCTACGCAGAGGCCGCTTTTCCATATACCATAGAAGAACGTCCGGAAGGCAAGGACTCGTGGTTCCTCCTGAAAGGAAAAGACCCGAGCATGTACAAGTCCATCGTCGTAGGGGTCGGCAGCAAAGAGGAAAACGGCACCGAGAAGCACTACATCCAGATTGCCCTGCCCGAATCAGCGACGCACGGCGACAAGAACAAAGCAAACGAATACTGTCGTTACTTGGCCCGCGATTACAAGGCGGAGCTCCATCTGTTCAACAAGCGCATCCAGTACTTTCAGCCGCGCAAACCATAAGAACGCAAGCAGCCGATGTTGTCGGCTGTTTTTTTGTGGCCGCTTGGCAAAATGCGCGCTGTCGCTTACTGGCTGCCTCCGCGTTCGGCTTTCTTCCGCAAGTGGGCTTTTTCGCTGGCTCCGGCATAAGAATGGTACGGATGGCCCTTTTTGTGTCCCGAATCGGGGGCGACACAAAAAAGCGGCAAAAACCAGCATGCTCACCATGAAGAGAGGTGCCCGCATGGAACCGAAAGCATTCATCGAGCTGGTGGCAGGCTCCGCCAGGCAAACTTTTCTCAATTACCATATCTTCCCTTCGATCACCATTGCGCAAGCCATCCTGGAATCGGGATGGGGGCAAAAAGTCCCGCAAGACCCAGTTACAGGCCGCTCCTCGTACAATTTGTTCGGGATCAAAGGCACAGGCCCGGCCGGTTCCGTCACCATCACAAGCAAGGAGGTGGAGAATGGGCAGACCGTGTCCCGCCAGTCTACGTTCAAAGCGTACTACAGCTATCAGCAATCGATTGACGATCACGCCCAGTTTCTGCTCAAGCCTACCTACAAAAACGTGCTGACGGCATCCACACCGCAGGAGGCTGCCCAGGCTCTGTCAAAAGCCGGCTATGCCACAGACCCGCAATACGCCGACAAGCTGATCCGCCTGATCCAGACGTACAACCTGACGGCCTACGATCAGTTCGCGCCAGAGGAGCCGTCACCGTATCCGCCCTGGAAGCTTGATCTGGGCAAACGCGTGCTTCGCGAGGGGCTTATCACCTCGCCAGAGTGGCTCAGCAAGCTGGACGAACCGATGCCTGTATGGGCCGTCCTCGCTGTCGCCCTGCGCCTGCTCGACAAACAGCGCGAAGCACCATAACGTTATCGTATGCGAAAACAAAAGCCCCGTTCCAGCACAGGCGAACCTGGGCTAAGCGGGGCTCTTTCCTTATGAAAAAAACAGGTACTGCATCATAGAGAGCTTCGCGCGAGCTTTCGCCCGGAAGCCAGATCAAATGAGCACGATGATTCAAATCATTTGAGATCTTGACAGCGAATAGAACCTTCCGTCCACCATCCGAATGCCCAGGTCTACGCAATATTCCAATCCTTGCGTCACTCCGTACAAAATCCATTCGGAAGAACGATGGTTGATATCAAAATCAGTGTAAAGGTCTGTGCCATCATTGCGGATCTCTTTGCGGTCAGTCACGTCAAAAAGGCGCAGGACAAACGGCAGCTCGGCAAAAGGTATCGCAAATTTCTTCTCCACTTCCTGCTCGAACTCCTTCGTCATACTCCACTCCGCCTGAATCGAATGCTCATCTTTCCAGGCGATGTGGATACTCGGGCCTTCTACATCCGTGGACGATCGCGGGGGATTTGTCTCCATTTGCTCCCATCGTTCCTTTCTTTCATGTACTTGCTTTCAACATGTATATTGGTTTTTTCAGTCTATTATACCATGTGACCTAGCCAAGTGGGAACGTATCAGGAGCATTTAATTTATCGTCCTACCGTAAACGTGTTTTCGCCTACGACTACGTAGGAATTAAACTTCTCGGACTTCATCTGCACCTGGACCTTGTAATTTCCATACGCCTCCAGCTTTGTCGATACAAACGGCTCGGAGAAGTAGAAGCTGTTCGCATTTTGCGTGGAGTACTTCCACTCTTTGCCTTTGCTCACTTCCTTGCCGTCCGGTCCAATCAGGACGAGCTGCATCCGCAAGTCTTTGGCGACAGGCGCTTCGTCTACCTCAACGAATACGTTGAAAGTGCGCGGTACGTTTTTGTCGCTGTAGCCTTTGACCGGGTTGCTGAAGACGATATTTTTATTGCGCGTCTGCTGAATTCCTTCAATGACGATGATGTTTACGTTAGGCTTGACTACCTGCAGCTTGCCCGTGCGCGAATCGTAATCAACAAACCCGCCAAGCTTGTTGACCAAGGCCTCAACCGAATCGGCCTTGGAAGCAGGCATATCGCTTGAAATCGTTTCCGTGCCTAAAAAAACGCGCAACGCACCTTCTCCCAAAGCGGCGGTACTCCCAACTCCCGCTACAGTCAGCGCCAACAAGGCCGATAACCATGCTTTTTTCATGTCATAATCCTCCTGTATGTGTGCGCGGCAGCGCTTGATTTTCCGGAATTGCTTCTCCCTATTTTATACGTGGAAGACAGCAAATAGTTGTGGTCCGAAGACAAGTTTTTTCAACAGTATCCACAGAATCCACAGGCGCGGGACATCCAGGAAGAAAGACTTATACACAATCTCGAAAAGAAAATACGCAGGACTCTTGACAAAAGACATCCCCATTCTCTCACCAAACCTTTTTTCGCATACAAAAAAGAGCGGCCAGCTTCGCCGCTCTTTTTTTGCTGCCTGTCTCGCGCTAATTTTGTTCCGACAGCCACGTAAAATATCGGGAGACCAAGCGGATCGCGACTTCGATCGCGTCCTCGCTCGGCTCGATTTTGGAATGGTGCAGCCCGTACGGAGTATGGACGCCCAGCCAGAACAAAAAGCCCGGAATCTCCTGCAGGAAGTAGCCAAAATCTTCTCCGGTCATCGCTTCCTTGCAGGCAATCAGCGTCACGTCTTCGCCCTGCTCGCGCACCCAGTCCATAAAGGCCGTCGTCAGCTTTTCCTCGTTGTACACTTGGCAATACCCTACTCCGTAGTCGATGGACGCCGTACAGTCGAAGCCCGCCTCGATGCCTTTGACAAGCGCTTCAATCCGCGCTTTGACCAGCGCCATGGACTCTGTCGAGAACGTGCGAATCGTCCCTTCCAGCCGCGCCTTTTCCGCAATGATGTTTTGCTTGGTGCCGCCCTCAAGCTTGCCGATGGTCACGACAGCGGAATCGAGCGGATCGACGTTGCGCGCCACAATCGTCTGGAGCTGTGTGATGAGATGGCTGCCTGCGACCACCATGTCGTTTGCTTTGTGCGGAAAAGCTGCGTGCCCGCCTTTTCCGACCAAATCAATGTACAGCTCGGACGTGTTGGCAAACAAAATGCCCGGCTTGGTGGCAATGTAGCCGACGGGATACTCCGGCGCGATGTGCAGCGCAAAGATGCAATCCGGCCGCCAGGAAGCAAACTCCTCGCTCTCCATCATCGGCTGAGCGCCGCCTGGGCCCTCTTCTGCGGGCTGAAACAGGAACAGCAGGTCATCTGCAATCGGCTGCTCCACAAAATGCGTCACAAGCCCGAGCGCGATAGCCATGTGCATGTCGTGTCCGCACGCGTGCATGTAGCCTTCGTGCAGCGAGCGAAACGGATACGACGTCTCTTCTGCAATCGGCAAGCCGTCCATGTCCGTGCGCCAGGCGATCGTGCGCTTAGGATTCGTCCCCGCGATCCGGACCAAAATCCCGGTGCGCCACGTCTTGATCTGCATGCGCTCCTGCGGGAGACGCTCCAAGTAATCGAGCAAATACTTTTGCGTCTTCACCTCGGCAAAGCCCGGCTCCGGAATTTGGTGCAGGTCGCGCCGAATCTGGGTAAACAGCGATGTCGCCATCGTTTACGCCTCCCCTTTGGCCCCGTGCCGCACAGCGAGTTCCGCTGCAAAGCTGTCCAGGAAAAGGTCGACGTCTTCTTTGGTCAAGGTGAGCGGCGGCAGCAGACGCACGATTGTCTTTTGCGTCACGTCCACGAGAATGCCGCGATCAAGCAATGCCTGCTGCAAACGGCTGACCTCTTCCGGTGCGGCGCTGAGCGGGATGCCGACCATCATGCCTTTGCCGCGGAGCGCCTGCAACTGTTCCGGGAGACGCGCGCGCAGCGATTCGAGGCCCGCCCACAAGTACGCGATCACTTCGTCCACGCTTGCCGCAAAAGCAGGATCGAGCAGCTCATCCAGCACCACGTTGCCGAGAGCCGCCGAAAGCGGCGACGGCGCAAAGGTCGTCCCGTGGTCGCCCGGCTTGAACTGGTTCATCAGCTTCGTTCCGGCAATCACGCCACCGAGCGGAAGCCCTCCGCCTACGCCTTTGGCAAACAAGATCAAATCCGGCGTCACGCCTGCGTGCTGGTAGGCAAACAGCTTACCAGTGCGTCCCATGCCTGTCTGGATTTCGTCCATGGCAAACAGCATGCCTTCCTCCTGGCAAATCGCCGCCACTTCGCGCAAAAACGGCTCCGACAGCGGCACGACCCCTCCAGAGCCGAGCACAGGCTCCATCAGGACAGCGGCCGGCTTCGCGTCGCGGCAAATCGCCCGCAAGCCGTCCGCATCCTCAGGGTCTAGCTCGTACACCGGAAAGTCCGGCTGCGGAAAATCCTGATACACATGGGCCTGTCTGGTCAGCCGCACCGCGCCCAATGTTCTGCCGTGAAAGCTGTTGCGGAGCACGACAATCCCTTCGCGCCCGGCCCCTTCTGCCTTCGTCCATTTGTGGATCATTTTGATCGCGGCTTCGGTCGCTTCCGCACCGGAATTTGTGAAAAACACTTTTCCCGGGATCGTCTGCTCCACCAGCCGCTGGGCCAACCGGATTGCCGGCTGGTTCAAAAATACGTTGGAAATGTGCAGGAAGCGCTCGCCCTGTTCGCGCAGCGCCTGGACGATCCGCGGATGGGAGTGGCCGAGCACATTGACGGCCAGCCCCGTAAACAAATCCAAATACTTTTTGCCCGCTGTGTCGTACAGGTAGTTGCCTTCCCCTTTTTCGATCGCGATCGGCAAGCGTTTGTAGGAAGAGACGATGTATTGTTCATCAAGCGTACGCCAGTCCATGTGAGCTCTCTCCCCTACAGTTGACGTAGCTCCTGCTTGATCTCCGTCTTGGAGCGAGTTTTGTCGTCGATCTGTTTAATCACGCGCGCTGGTGTACCAGCCACCACAACGTATGGCGGCACGTCTTCAATGACGACCGCGCCCGCTGCCACAACCGCGCCTTTTCCTACGCGCACGCCTTCCAGAACCACGGCGTTGGCACCGATTACGACGTCATCTTCCACTACGACTGGCTGCGCGGAAGGCGGCTCGATGACGCCTGCGATGACAGAACCAGCGCCGATATGGCAGTTTTTCCCGATCGTTCCGCGGCCGCCGACGACGACGTTCATGTCGATCATCGTGCCTTCGCCAATCACAGCACCGATGTTGATCGTAGCGCCCATCATGATGACTGCGTTGTTGCCGATCGTCACCTGGTCGCGGATAATCGCGCCTGGCTCGATGCGCGCCTGGATTCCTTTTGTGTCGAGCAACGGAATCGCCGAATTGCGGCGGTCGCTTTCTACTACGTAGTCTTCGATTTTGTCCGCGTTCGCAGCCAGAACCGGCTCGATTTCTTTCCATTCGCCAAACACAACGCCAGTCGTGCCTGTAATGAACGTCTTGGAGCTGGCACCGAAGTCAATGCCCTCCAGATTGCCTTTCACGTATAGTTTCACTGGTGTTTTCTTCTCGCTTTTTTGAATAAACGCGATAATTTCATTGGCATCCATCATGTTCACTGGTACATCCTCCTTTTAATAAAAAGCGTGCCTGTCAACGAGAGCGAACCGCTCCCCTGACTAAAAAAAGCAATGAGTGCATTCGCTATCTCATTGCTTTCCATACTGCCCAAGCAAATCGTAAATAGCGCTCCACAAACAGGCGATTGCCTTTTGTGACAGGATGCTCATTGTTCACGAATCACCCCAGCCGCTGCTATCCGAGGGGAACAGCAACAGCTTCGGCGCTTTAGCCTTTCCCTCTCTTCCCGCCCCCTGGCAGATTACGAAAAGATGTACTCATCTTCGGCGCACCTCTATTTAGACTTCCAATATTATAATTTCATTTTACTCTACCAAAATCAATCACTTGTGGCAACAGCTTTATGGAAAGAAAAATAACTGTTGACAACGAGAATCATTTTCATTATTTTATTTGTGTGAGAATGATTTTCATTATCTTATTTGGAGGGTTTACTTCTTATGAGCCGCATTTTGATGGTGTACGCAAGCATGACAGGAAACACGCAGGAAGTTGCTGAAGCAATTGCCGAAGGGATTCGTTCCACCGGAAAAGACCTGGAGATAAAAGAAGTCATGGATGCCACTGCCAAGGAACTGGAAGACTACGATGCCATTTTGCTCGGTGCCTATACATGGGGCGACGGCGATCTGCCAGACGAGTGCCTGGACTTTTACGAAGAGATGGACGATATTGATTTGAGCGGCAAAAAAGTCGCGGCTTTCGGTTCCTGCGACTCCGCTTACGAGCATGTGGGCGCTGCTGTAGATATTTTGCTGAAAAAAGCGAGCGAGCGCGGAGCGGAAACTCCACTCGAAGGTCTGAAAATCGAGCTGTCTCCTAACGCAAAAGAAGTAGAGATTTGCAAACAGTTTGGCGTTTCCTTCTCCGAGCTGCTCGGCTAAGACTAGCGCCGGAAAAGAAGTTGTCCAAAAAAATCCTTTTCAAGCAAGCGCTGTCATGATAAAATGTCGATCCATCTTTTCTCAAGAAGGAGGATTGATATCATGACGTTACATACGCATACGGTCTACTTGCGACCACTGCAAGCAAATGACGCAGCCGAGCTTCTGAAGCTTCGGCTGCGTAATCATGCCTTCCTGCAACCGTTCGAGCCGCTCCGCTCCGCCGCCTTCCTGACGCTGAGCGGTCAAGAGTCGCAAATTGCGCAAGCGGAGCAAGACTTTGCAGCAGGGACCGCCTTCGCCTTTGGCGTGTTTTTGCGCGACACGGACGAAATGATCGGCCGCGTCGCTCTGTCAAACGTCGTGCGCGGCGCCTGGCAAAACGCGACCATCGGCTACTTCATGGATGAAGCCTGCAACGGCAAAGGCTACACCACTGCGGCCGTACGGCTTGCGCTCGCGTACGCCTTCCAGGAAGCCGGGCTGCACCGGGTAGAGGCCGCTGTCATGCCCCGCAATACTCCCTCCATCCGCGTGTTGGAGAAAAACGGCTTTCGCCACGAAGGGTTGTCCTTGCGCTATTTGCAAATCAACGGCGTGTGGGAAGATCACCTCCTATTTGCGATCACGGCAGAGGACTGGAGCTAATCATTCCTCTTTGTTTTGCTCCACGCGCAATCGCTCCAGGATTCGCCGCTTGCGGTACAGCATTCGCCCCGCTTCGGCGACATCCTGGACGGTTGAGCGATTCAAGTACGCCCCAAACAGGATGCCTGCAATCGGCACCATCTGAAACAGCTTTTTCCAGCCAAAATTTTCCGTGTACGTCACCACGACTTCCCGCCAGCCCTGCAATTGCGCCATGACGTCTTTTTGCGCAGCAGGCTCGTCAAAGCGCGACAGCTCAGCCAGTATCGCCTTTTTGCCGACGATATCGGAAGAAGCGAACTGCAGGCATTTGACCACGAACAGCCGCTCCCGCTTGTCCTCCGGGCGATAGCCGTAGCATAGCGCCATTTCTTGCAGCACTTTCAGCGACGTGCCGAGCAGCAACGGAATATCAATCGCCAGCGTAAAAATGCCGCCGATGCCTGTCGTTGCGCCCTGTACCGTGGCAAAGGTCGCGCGCGATTCTTTCAGCTCGCGGGCAATCTCATCCATGAGGACGAGCGGTGCCCCTGCGACTTCTGCGGTCTGCGGAATGCCCGCGCCATCCCTTTCCAAGCGGGGAGCGAACTTGCTGTAAATCGCCGTATCCTGAACGAGATACGTTCCCCCTGTTTCCAGAAACGCGGCCATCTCGTCCACGGCTGTCCCCAGCTTTTCCCGGACGAAATTCGGCGTCATTTTATCGAGAAAAACGAACGGAAGCCTGCCGAGCTTTTCCCAGAACCACAAATCGTTCTGGTCGCGCTCCCATGCCTCCACCTCTTCCAATGCCTGCTGCAAAACCTGTCTCGACTCCATCTGCCGCAATCCCTCCCGGATCATTGCTTCTATGTTTCTTTGCCGCGCTTCCATTGGCATTGGTTGCGAAGCAGCGATTTGATATGCGCCCGCAGCTCCTCTGCCTGGGAAAAACGCGCAAATTCCTCACTGTCTGTTACGATTCCCAGCTTCAAATGTTTCACTTGTCCGTTTTCGACGCAAAAGCCGAACGCTTGCAGAATCGCAATCTGTTCATCCGTCATCTTGCTTGCCCCCCACCTTTGCAAAAACCCCCTTGCCACATGCAAGGGGGTCATCTGTTTATTTGACCTCTACGGTTAAGGTCATCGTTTGATTTCGTTCCGATTCACCCAGCTCTTTGTCGTATTTCTTGTATTTTTGCACGACCGAGCAAGTTTTATTGCGGAATGTGTTCGTTACTTTAACTGTGTAGACGCCAGGCTTGTTCTCGTTGTCTGCGATGATCGCTTTCAAATCGAGCGATTCATCGCCCTCGTCCACGTATTCCTCGTCCGTGTTCGGCTTCAGGCTTGCAATCTCTTTTCCTTCATAGAACACCTGAATCGCGTTTGCCGAGGAAATGGTTGCTCCGATGTACTCCTGGCGGGTGCCGATTGGCGTTTCGCCGTACGTCCAGACGAGATTCGGCATGTAGTAGGTGATCATGTCCTTGCCGCTTCCGTCTTTCAGCTTTTTGTTCCCGATCCGCTTCGCATACGTAGACGTCAGCCGAAGCTCGCTCAAGCTGTCCAGTTCCGCCGCCGAGCTGACTCTGACGGTTTGCCCATCGCGATATTCGTTGCCGCGACTGTTTTTCAAAAGAATCGGCCCTGGTGAGGGTGCCAGTCCTGCTTCATTTTTGGCGCAAACAGGGGCGGACGGGATCGGACGGGTGTCCTCTACGACCTGAATGTAGCCGCACCACGACTGACGCGGTTCGCGCTTGCTGTAATAGTTGACCTTGTAGCGGCCCGGCTTAAAGCTGGACAGCAGCAAAGCGGTATGGTCCCAGTTCAGCTTGGATTCATCCACGACGACGTTATCGACTGCCCAAAAGCCCGGCCCCTCGTCATCCGAAGCTTCACTGCCCTGCTCCACGTGCTCGGCAGCCGTCGCCAGCCAGATGACGTGCACCGGATTTTGGTAGAGCTTCACGGTGACATCGGACGAGTACAAGTTTTCCCGCTCTACCATCAACGAAGACTGCGCATTTTGCTGCATCAGCACATCCATCGTCGCTGTAGCGCTGGCAGAATCGCAGGAGTTCGGCGCACCGGGCACCTGAATTTTCACTTCCGTTGTCGAGCCTCCCCACAGATCGTCGGTGTTGGCGGCCTGATTCGGCTCAAAGGTGACGGACATGGTCATTCCCGCCATCATTTCCGGAATCACGACCTCGAAGTGCTGGGAGTCGGTCAAAGTTTGGCCTGTTCCGTTCACCGACCAGCGACCGGCAACCGGCGAATACAGTTGCACGACGCCTGGCGCCGCCGGAGCAGTCACTTGCTGTCCTTGGGCGAGCTTTTGGCCGTTCGCATCCGTTCCCATGTACAGCTCTGCCATTCCGATCCGAATGTGCGTCATCCAGGCGCTCAGGCTGCTGTCATCGGGCGTAAACACCAGATCGTAATTGCCAGTCGGCAGCGTGCCTGTCGCGAAGATTTTGGCCGGCACGGATCGGAGCTCCGCATTTGTCGTTTTGTTAATCAGCTTCCACGTTCCCGGAACCGTACTGGCAAAGCTGGTCGAGCCCATCATGCCAAAAATCGCGGTCTGGCTACCCGATGGAATCGCTGCGCCTTCCGGCTTCTCCCCTTCGAAGATGCTCGGGTAGTTTTGCGCCTCTACTTGAAAGCGCACGTGCACGGTGCTTTTTTGCCCCTTGGCATCGGTTACAACGAACGTGAGGATGTGCGGTCCGGGAGACAATTTGGCGGCAGGAATCGAGAAGCGGGGCACCTGCCAGCGGAACGTGCTTTGCGAGGACTGCTGCTCGACCTGGTATTCCGGCAGCTCCACTCCATCGAGCAACACTTCGCTTCGATTGAGATTCGTGCCGCTCCCATATGTCGTTTGCAGCAGATCGATATCAAGAGCGGTTTCAGGCGGGAGGATAAACTCGTCGTTTTTCACCCAGTTCCATCCGCCGGAGTCCTGGCCTGCTACCTGATAGTCGTTGAAGATAATCATATTGTGAACAGGCTGCGAAACGGGCTTGGATACTTGGCTGTTTTTTTTCATCGATGCTGTAGCCCCTGCTCCCATGGCTGGCGGAGCCGATACGCCCGACAAGAAAGTGCCGGTTGCCAGACACACAAGAAGTGCTTTTACAACCCATTTTTTCACGAAATGTCCTCTACCTTTCTTTCATTGCTCGTGTTGCCACTCGTCTTTCTTCGACAAAAAGAGCGCAATCTCCTGTGTAGCTTGAAAATATTTCGTCGGGATTCGATATAGGCAATTCCTATTTAGTTCATAACTTTTATAGGATTGATTTATACCACGCAAGCTGGTAAAACAAGAACAAAGGGGTGAGCCAGGTGAGTACTACGAATCAATGGAACGCGAAGCTGTACGACGACAAGATGAATTTTGTTTCTGCTTATGGCAAAGGAGTTGTAGAGTGGCTGTCGCCGCTGCCGGGAGAGCGCATTCTCGATCTGGGCTGCGGAACAGGGGATTTGAGCGCACAGTTGGCGCAAGCAGGCGCAAACGTAACGGGCATTGACTTTTCGGCCAGCATGATTGCAGCAGCCAGACAAAAATACCCGCAAGTCGCCTTTTTCGTCGCGGACGCCCACGCTTACCAATCCGCGGAAACGTATGACGCTGTCTTTTCCAACGCTGCGCTGCACTGGATGAAAAAGCCGCGCGAGGTGATTCGCACTGTCTGGCATGCGCTCGCGCCCGGCGGACGGTTCGTTGCCGAGTTCGGCGGAAAAGGCAATTGTGAGCACGTCGTCCAGGCGCTGCGCATCGCCTTGAGCCGTCGGAATCTTTCGGCAGACGAACGCTCTCCGTGGTATTTTCCCGCTGTCGGCGAGTACACGACGCTGCTTGAGGAGCAAGGCTTTCGCGTGACGCTCGCTTCGCATTTCGACAGGCCGACGACGCTGCCTGACGGGGATCGGGGGCTTCGACATTGGCTCGATTCCTTTTGCAGCCCCTTTTTCACCGGGCTGTCCGCGCAGGAGATCGAAGCCGTCTGCGAGGAAGTGACAGAGCTGGTCCGTCCGACGCTGTTCCAAGACGGCAACTGGGTCGTGGACTACAAGCGCATCCGCATCATCGCCTACAAGGAAGCTACGAACGCATCACCAAACGCCGGAGAGCGCCCGTGAAGAAAATAGCTTGCCTGCACGCCCATCCGAGCAATATCGCGCTCTTGTCCGCTGCCTTCGCTATGTACGATGTCGAGCTGGTTCACTTCGTCGATGCCGATCTGCTTTTGCCAGGCGACGGCCCTGCCGCCTCGGCTACAGAACAGGCTTACGCCAGGCTTCGCCAACAGTTGAAAGGGATGGACGACGGTTCCGTTGACGCCATCGTCATCACTTGCACCCAGTACGCCTCCTATCTCACAGCCGAAGCTGAAGCGGCATGTGCCGCGCCTGTCTTCACGATCGACGGCCCCTTCATCCAGGAGTTGTCCCGCACGACCGAAAGGCACTTGCTCGTATTCAGCAATCCCGCGACCGTCGAACCGACGATGAGCCGGATACGGAAGCAGGCGCAGACCGCAGGAGCCGTTCCGGCAATCGAGCTGCTCGTAGTCGAGGACGCTTTTACCCTGCTCATGGAAAACAGACAGGAAGCCTATTTGGCCAAACTCACAGCAGCGTTGCACGACCTCGATCAGACGCTGCACGGCGTTCCGCTGTCCGTAGCCCAACTTTCCATGGCTCCGGCAGCCGAGCGGTTTGCCCGCGAGACAGGCAGGTTTGTCGCCTATCCGTTGCACAGCTTGACATCGCAACTCGTCCAAACGCTTGCCTTGTCCGAAAAGCACGCGTAAAAAGCCAACAGCCCTCACGCTTCGTCCCGGGACGGATACGCAGGGCTGTTGGCTTTATCTGGCTGGGCGTCTACGCTGCAAAGTTTACATGCCTTCCGGATTCGTCAGCAAAACTTCGTCTCCCTCATTCAATCCTTTTACCACTTCAATAAAGTCGGTTCCTTCCACGCCAATCTCAATTTCTTTTGGCGTCGGCTCGCCACTGGCCGGGTCTTTTACCATCACCGTGCCAAGCCCTGCTTCCAACACTTCCACGGCGTTCAAAGGCAGTCGTTTCACGTTTTCCTTTTGCTCCACGTAAATATCGCAATCCCCTGTCATGCCGTGCTTCATATCAGCCGTGTCGCTCAGTTCGACCTTGACCGCGAAGCGAACCGACTTGTCCTCTTTTGTCCCCTCTTTCGGCAGCTCGGTGACTTTGCCTTTGAACGGCTTGTTGCCGAATGCCGTCAAGTACACATCGACGCTTTGCCCAAGCTTGATCGCTGGAATGTCCATCTCGTCCACAGCCGCGACGAAGTAGACAGAGCTCGTGTCCATGATGACCGCAACCGGCTCGGAGCCAGGCGCTTCCCCTTCCTTGACGTTCAGCTTCGTAATGACCCCGCTGATTGGCGCTTCCACTTGCTTTTTGGCGATTTCCCGCTTTTTCTGTTCCATATTCAAAAGCGCTTCTTTCAAGGAAAGCTCCTTGTCCTTCATTTCCAGCTCGGATTCGGTCAGGTCCATTTTGAACAAAAGCTGCCCTGCCTTGATCTCGTCGTCTTTCTCCACTTCTACTTTGCCAATCTTGCCGTGCGTCCCTGCCACGATCTCCATCTCATCCGGCAATTCAAACGGCGTCGCTTTTTGGCTGGCGAACAGCAAGCCTTTTGGATCGGTGTACTGCACCTCGCCCAGATCGCCCACGTAGAGGGCACCCGGTTTTTTGACCAAGACGTCAACATCGTGAACGCCGCCGACTCCTTTTTCCTTTTGACCGATATGGTCTACCTTCGTCACGACTCCGTCCACGTAGTAAAGCGACGAGCTGATAAACACTTTCACCTGCTGCCCTACGCGGAAATGCTCGGCTTCGTATGCGGTGAACTTCCCTGTAATTTTCAAATAGTCGGTATTGGTCAGCTTCGCCACGACGGTGTCGGGGGTAACTGTTTCGCCTTCCTTCACGAGCACTTCCTTGACTTTCCCCGTTTTGTCGGCCACAATCTTGTCTTTTTTGTTCTTCAGCTCGTTCAGCTCTTTTTGCGCACGGATGATCGCCAACTCCTGCTTTTGCAATTCCAGTTGGGCGTCCACGCTGTCTACCGTAAACAACACGTCGCCTTTTTTCACGGCTTGTCCTTCCTTGACAAACAGCTTCTGCACCTTGCCGCTGATCTCCGGTCTGACTTCCTCGCGCGCCTTTGCTTCGATGGTACCGGAAGAGAAAATCGTCTTCTTTACTTCCCCCACATCTACTGTAGCCGTCGGGAAGGAAGGCGGTTCGGCAGGCGGTTCCTCTGCAGCCGTGTTTTTCGACTGGTAGTACGCATAGCCACCGTAGCCGCCCCCTCCCAAAACGACCACAATCGCTGCTAGTATGATCCATTTTTTCTTGTTCATCTTTCGTTCCCCACATTTCTTATTCTGATCGAATCGCTTGAAGTGCACTTAGACGGGAAGCCCGAATCGCCGGGAAAATGCCCGCGAGCAGCCCGATGATAAAGGAGAAGCCGATGGCAAACAACGCCAGCCAGGCCGGAATCACTGCCAATTTGCTCTGTTCGCCTTCCGGTCCGCCGCCATACCCCATGTTCAAACTGTCCATAATGCCGCCGGATGCGCCGAAGTAGTTCACTAGCTCTACCGCGCCCCAGGCCATGCCAAGCCCGGCCAGGCCGCCGATCAGTCCAATGAAGCCTGACTCCATCAAAAACAGCCAGCGAATGTTAAATACGGTTGCTCCGATTACTTTCATAATGCCAATTTCTTTTGTTCGCTCCAAAATGGACATAATCATCGTATTGACGATTCCGATTGTGGCAACGAGCAAGGAGATCGCTGCAATGCCGCCCAGCACCATCTGGATCACGAAGAAAAACTGGTTGATCGTCTCCAGTTCGCGCGCTGGCGACCACACTTCATAGCCTTTTTCCTTCAACGCCTTGACGACGCTCTCTACCTGCTCCCGCGATTCTACCTTGACGGTCATCTGGTCAAATTCAAACGTGTCTTTTGTCGCCTGCTCCCGCGTACGGCGCGACGAGCCTTCGCTGCCTTCGTCGCTGCGTCCGCGGTTCACCCAATCGTTCAGCTCTTTCACGACGCCAAGCGGGACGTAGACCGCTGTGGAGTAGCGAAAGTTTTCCGATTTTTGAAGCTGGCCGACGACGCGCACCCGCAATTCTTTTTTCTCGAATTTCGGTTCGTCGTCGATGCGGTATTCCCGCGTCAAAATGAGTGTTGCCGCTTTGTCGACGATGTTGAAGGCTGCCGACTCTCCGCCGCCGCCCATATCGGGAGGCATTGCGGACATGCCCGACTGTCTGCCGTTGTCGGCGTTGCGCCTGCGCGCCTCCCGCTTTTCTTTTTCCACATCGCGCATTGCCCGCGGAACGTCAAAAGCGACGACGACCTCCTGGGGAGAACCTGTCAAATACGTCCCTTTTTCTACATCGTTCTTGCGGTAGGCGGCCGACTCATTCACGTCGACCCCGACCAGCTCGACGTAGCCTTCGCGCCTGCCTACCTTCAGCTTCGCCTGCTCATTCAGCCGCTTGACAGGCATGACGGCTGCGATGCCCGGTATTTTTTTCAGCTCCTGAACAGCTTCCATATTCAGCCGCTTGCGTTGATCGTCCGGGATCATCTCGCCCTTTTCCTGGTCGTAGTACATCGGTTCGACGTCCATCTCTGTCAAGTTCCCGAAGTTTTCCAGGCTTTTCACTGCGTTTTCCTTCAGCCCCAAGCTCAGCGCCATCATCGCGACGATGGCAGCCGTGCCGATCATGACACCGACCGATGTCAGGGCGGTCCGCAGCTTCATCCGCCACAAGTTTCTCCAGACGATGCGAAACGAATCCATTACCTTCACAATATGTTCACCTCATACCCCTCGCCTACGCTGGCCTTGTCCTTTTTTGTACAACCCGGCCGTCCTGCAAATAAATGACGCGGTCGGACTGCTCTGCTACTTCCTGTTCATGGGTAACGATGATGAACGTAGTCCCATTTTCCCTGTTCATTTCTCTCATGAGATGGAGAATTTCCTGTTCGGTCTTCGAGTCCAGGTTCCCCGTCGGTTCGTCAGCCAAAATGATGCCTGGCTGGTTGACGAGCGCCCGCGCAATACTGACGCGCTGCTGCTGCCCACCGCTAAGCTCGTTCGGCCGGTGGTCGATCCGTCCTTCCAGTCCGACCCGATGCAAAATCTCTTTTGCTTTCGCCCGCCGCTTCTTGACGCTTTCGCCCGCGAAGATCAACGGCAGCTCCACGTTTTCCAGCGCCGTCAAGTTAGGCAAAAGGTTGTACGACTGGAAAATGAAGCCCATGTGCTTGCGGCGAAACAGGCACAATTCATTTTCGTTAAACTTGGAGATTTCCTCGCCGCTCACCATCACGCTGCCTTCCTCCGGCTTGGTCAGACCAGCGAGCAAATTCAGCAGCGTCGACTTCCCTGAACCGGACGAACCGCACAAGGCGACAAACTCGCCCCGGTTGACGTGCAGGTTGATATCAAACAGCACCGGAACCTTGATCTTCCCCGTTCCGTAGCTGTGATTGACTCCGGTTACTGTCAGCTCTCCCGTTGTGTTGGCCATCTTTACAGCACCTCATTCGTTCTTTTCTCATACTAAAGACGTAAAAAGTCGAAAAACGTAACGGACTTGACAAAAACTATTTCGCCTTCACACAAATGCAACAGCTTTTTCAAAATCATGTAACAAACGCGTAACCAACTGCTGCCAAATACGTACTACAATATGAGTGTGAAGAAAACACGAAAGGGCGATGACCGATGACAATCTATCGCTTTTTATTTGAAACCGCAACTCGCAGATGGGTAGAAATCATCAAGGCGCCGAGCATGTTCGAAGCAGCCAAACAGGCCAAACAGCTCGCGACCAAACGCTCCCGCTCCCTGTCTACGCCGATCAGCTTTTCTTTTCATCACGCTGCCTCCCGCTAACATGGTCTACATAATGAAAACCGTTTCTCATCCCGGGAAGCGGTTTTTTATTTATGGGGATATTATTGACACCGCTGTTTTTTTCCTCTTAATATAGAGGGAGACATTACAGTGCATGACAGTAAAGCTCTGCATTCACTTCGCTGCTGCACAAGAGGGAGATAATCAAAATGACAATGAAAAAAGCGCTTACCATTGCAGGCTCCGATACCAGCGGCGGTGCTGGACAACAGGCAGACCTCAAAACGTTTCAGGAGCTTGGCGTCTTCGGAATGACAGCCCTTACTGTTATCGTGGCCCAAGACCCGCACAATGACTGGTTCCATGAAGTGTTCCCGATCGATGTGGCTATTCTGGAAAAACAGATCGAAACGGTGCTCGCCGGAATCGGCGTCGATGCAGTCAAAACCGGGATGCTTGGCACCACCGAGCTGGTTGACCTCGCTGCCCGCAAAATAGAGCAATACCAATTGAAAAATGTCGTCGTAGACCCGGTGATGATCTGTAAAGGCGCTGAAGCGCTCCATCCGGAAATCGCCATCAGCCTGCGTGAAGTGCTGCTCCCGCGTGCGACGGTTGCCACGCCAAACTTGTTCGAAGCGGGCATCCTCAGCGAAATGGGCGCGCTGACAAGCGTAGAAGACATGAAAGAAGCGGCAAAACGCATTCATGACTTCGGCACTTCTTACGTCGTGGTAAAAGGCGGCACCAAGCTGCAAAGCGGCAATGCTGTCGACGTTTTCTACGACGGGCAAAACATCGAAGTGCTCGAATCCGAGCGCTTTGACACTACATTCACGCACGGAGCAGGCTGCACCTTCTCTGCTGCGATCTGCGCTGAGCTGGCAAAAGGCAATTCCGTGCGCGGAGCCGTCGAAGTCGCGAAGGAATTTATTACAGAAGCGATTCGCCACTCCTTTGCCCTCAACCAATACGTCGGCCCAACCAACCACGGCGCATACCGCCGCAAGCACCAAGGCTAAGGCCAGCGGTTCGCAAACAAAAACTCCTGACCCGCCGAGAGCATCGTCCCGGAATCGGTCAGGAGTTTTTTTCTCTAATCTCACGCTTGCTTTTTGATCGCCACTTCCGGCTTGAGCGGAACCGTCGCCGGCTTTTTGCGCATCGAGCTTACGGTAAAGATGACGAGCGCCGACCAGATGCACGAAAAGCTGATGAGATGCGTCGTCGTAAACGGCTCTCCGAACAAAAACACAGCGGTAAGCAGCGTAATCGTCGGCGAGACGTACTGGATGAAGCCGACGATCGAGAGCGGCAAGCGCTTCGCGGCTTGCGCAAACCAGTACAACGGCATCGCCGTCGCGACTCCGGCCAGCGCCAGCAACAACATCTGCCACCATGCCAAAGTCGTCACGGTCTCTGTCCCGTTGGCCTGGAGCATAATCAGATAGCCGAGCGCGATTGGCGCGACGAACAGCGTCTCCCACGCAAGCCCGATCATCGCCTCCATCTTCACCACCTTTTTCGCCAGGCCGTAAAACGCAAACGTGAGCGCCAGCGAGAGGGCAAT
This sequence comes from Brevibacillus sp. FW301-21C12A, assembly GCF_058788915.1. Classification (NCBI taxonomy): domain Bacteria; kingdom Bacillati; phylum Bacillota; class Bacilli; order Caryophanales; family Paenibacillaceae; genus Brevibacillus; species Brevibacillus sp. FW301-21C12A. The sequence goes on along the minus strand of NZ_JBYTBG010000003.1, from coordinate 30,833 downwards.
CCACGGAAACTCGCCGTATTGCACGGTGATGAACAGGACGCCGCAGGCAGCCAGAATCAGCGCTACCCACTGTCCGGCATGCATTTTTTCTTTTAAAAAGATCACGCCGAGCAGCACCGTAAACAGCGGATTCATATAGTAGCCAAGGCTCGTTTGCATGACCTGGTTGTTGTTTACCGCCCAAATGTAGATCAGCCAGTTCGCACTGATGAGCAGGGAGCAGATGGCAAGCGCCGCGGCTATTTTGCCTCCGGATACCGATCCCCACATCGCGCGCCAGCGTTTCGTTACCTGAATAATGATTGCGACAAAAAGAACAGACCAGACGATGCGATGCGCCAAAATCTCCCATGCGCCCATCGACTGGAACAGCTTCCAGTACAGCGGGAGCATCCCCCATGCAAAATACGCGGCAAACGCGTAAAGTATCCCCTGTTTCATTTTTCTTCCTCCACTGATTTTGCCATGTGCCCATCCTATAGAGTAGTGTAACGGAATTGTCGCCAATCGGCTATGTATTCATCACCAATATAAGCGCTCGAGACACTTTCATTCGCTACCATGGCAGCGATGTAACAAGACATCTGATTACCTCAGTAACACAATGAAGTGATATCAAATTTTTTATTGTACCATTTTTAACGCTGGTGTACAATAGGCATTATTCAACCGAGTTTAGTCATAAGAAAGGAATTTTTACCTATGACATACTGGCGTTCTGTTTTGTTAGTCTTGCTCGGCGCATGCAGCTACGGGGTGCTGTCCCTGTTCATGAAGCACGCGTTCGCCCTTGGCTTCACTCCTTTTGAAATGAGCGGGAGCCAACTGATTTTCGGCGGCTTGATTATGTCGATTGCGGCCTTGTTCTTCTCGCGGGAACGGTTTCGTTGGAAATATTTGCTGATTTTGGCGCCAGTCAGCCTGATGATGGCTTCCACCAGTATTTTTTACCATCAGGCTGTCAGTCGCGTGTCTGCTTCGCTCGCCATCGTGCTGTTGTTCCAGTTCACCTGGATCGGTGTCCTGCTCGAATCGCTCGTCGACCGCAAATGGCCGACAGCAGAAAAATGGGTATCGCTGCTCATGCTCGGCGGCGGGACGGTGCTGGCCAGCGGTCTTAGCGAAGGCGGGCTGCAAAACGTCAGCATCACGGGTCTGGTCTGCGGCCTGTTGTCGGGGGCAACGTTCGCGCTGGTCATTTTCTTCAGCGGGCGCGTCCTTCCGGGCATGAATCCTTATTTGCGCAGCGCGATTACGATCAGCATGGCAGCCGTGATGCTCTCCATCGTCTACCCGCCTACTTTTTTGCTCAATGGACGGCTGATGGACGGACTGCTTCCGCTCGGCTTGCTCGTTGCCGTATTCGGCTCGGTCATCCCGATTTTTTGCCTGGCGGTAGGCGTCCCCCGCATCGGCAACGGCCTCGCCACGATCTTGAGTGCCGTCGAGTTGCCAACCGTCGTGCTTTTGTCCTGCTTTGTCCTCCAAGAAAACGTGACGCTTTCCCAATGGGGCGGCGTTCTGATGATCCTCGCGGCCATCTGCGTGCCGCAAATCAAATGGCGCAGGCTTTTCGCGCCCGCCCATGTCTTGGAGAAAAAAGGCATGTAATTGAATCAAGCGTGTCGGTCCACCGGGGACCCGGCACGCTTTTTTTCTGTGCCTTTCCCTTCTCGCGGATAGGAGAAAGCGGCGGTGGCATGGAATGGTAAGAAGAAGCGAAATCAGGAGGGAACAGAGGTATGGAAAAACGGCATATTGTCCTCTTTCAGCAGTTGGAAGATTATCGAAAGGAAGTGCTGGAGGCGGTAAACGGCTTGTCAGAGGAAGAAGCGCTCATCGTCCCGGCGGGCTTTTCCAACAATATTTTGTGGAACTTGGGACACATCTATCTGGATCAATACTTATGGCTGCAGCACTTGACGAAAGAGGAGGCTCCGATTCCGCCCGGCTTCCGCGAATGGTTCGGCTACGGGACCAAACCGGCAGACTGGCAATCTCCTCCCCCTCCCCTGCAAACCATCCTCGCCTTGCTGGAAGAACAGCCTCAGCAAATTCGCTCCGCCTATGGGGAGCGGCTGGAGGAACCATTTCCTGCCACCGAATCTGGCATGCACACCATCGCCCAGGTGCTGGTGCGGACGATTTTTCACGAAGGGCTGCATTTGTCCACGATTACTGCATTAAGGAGGTTTGTGAACAGATGACTCTTGCCGTCACGCCTGTCTTCCGCATTTTTGACGAAGCAAAAGCGAAGGAGTTTTACGTCGATTTTCTCGGATTTCAGGTCGATTGGGAGCATCGCTACGAGGACCATTTTCCGCTGTACATGCAAGTCTCGTCGCCCGAGTGCGTGCTGCACTTAACCGAACATCACGGAGACGCCTGTCCGGGCGCGGCTGTCCGCGTGCAGGTCGAGGACATCGAGCTGCTGCACCAGACGCTTACCGGCAAGTCGTACAAATACGCCCGGCCCGGTCTGGAAAAAACGCCATGGGGAACGCGCGAGGTGTGCGTGACAGACCCGTTTGGCAACCGGATTCACTTTTTTCAGCCGCATCCTTTTCCGTAAGCAGGCAAAAACAAGCTCCCGCTGGCAGCTTCTTGGCCGCGTAAGGAACTGTGTCGCCCCGCCGCGAACCTTTCTCGTGCGCGCGCTTGTATGCTTTTTTCGCACCGCCTGCATGTTTCGCCGCATGAAGGCGGGGCGGTCGATCGCGTGTGTGCCTATGCTCGGACCACTGCCATGCTGCACCGCAACATGTAGCGAGCGAGAAACTCGTCCTGAAAATGCGCATACAAAAAGCCCAGCCAGATCCGTGCAGGAATCTCGCTGGGCTTTTGCTGTTTCTACTATGGGGCGATCGATGGGACTCGAACCCACGAATGCCGGAGCCACAATCCGGTGCGTTAACCCCTTCGCCACGACCGCCATGTGTGGAATCAATCAGGTAGCGGCGGAGGGAGTCGAACCCCCGACCTTTCGGGTATGAACCGAACGCTCTGACCATCTGAGCTACACCGCCAAACGCTATGGAGCGGGTGATGGGAATCGAACCCACGCGACCAGCTTGGAAGGCTGGAGTTCTACCATTGAACTACACCCGCAAAACAAATGCTGTCCCCTTTTGCGCAAGCTGTCGCTTGCCAGGTTCGCATTGCTGAAAAGTGGTTTTCGGACCTCTTTTACAAGCGTAATTGTAACATATGTGAAAAAAAAGTCAAGGATATGGAAAGTGACGCCATATAAAGCCGTTGTGTATAGGCTCGGGTCGACAAGCACAAACTTGTCCGTCCGCGACGGCGCGGGCTGTCCTTTGTATATTATATAGAAGAAAAACATCCTGCTTCCTCCGAGCCGTTCGCGGAAATTCGCCCTAGTTCATGATAGGCAGGCTGTTTTTTGCGGCCTTCTCCGTTCAAAAAAACTTTAACCATTGTCCGCAATTCCTATACACAAATGGAAAAATATAGCCGATGGTAACAGGAGAAGCAGCATTACCGCTGATTGGAAAAGAGGAACCCATGTGAAAATTTCCATGTCGCACGCCCTGCACCCCCAAAGCCCCCTTCGCTTAAGCAACGGGGCTGAAAATCAGGCAGTAGCGGACAGGCAGCAAAAAAAACAAGCCGATTCCGTCACTGTCAGTTCCCAGGCTCGCAGCCTTTTTGCGAAAAACAACCAGTCGAAAAAAAATGACCTGATGCAATCGTTGCAGCCCCAACGGGAAAAGCTGCAAGAGAGCAAAAGCAAATTATATGAGTCAGCATTGAAATCGGGCGGGCAAGCCCAGGGCATCCAGGAGCAGATCAAGGCGCTCGATGAGCAAATTCGCGCTCTGGATGAACAAATCAGCCAAATCAAGCTGGATGAAATGCAGAAGACGTTCGTCCAGGATGCAGACAGCAAACAGCCGACTCCTGAAAAACCCGCTGACGCTGGCAACCAGACTGCCGAAGAACCTGCCTTGCAGCATTTCATGGCGTTGTCCGGTAACTTGGAGCAGCTCGAACAGCTTTCTGCCCAGAAACATAAAATCGCCCGCGGCATCCGGGTGTTGAATCAGGAGATCAAGCTGGACGAAAGCCGGGCTTTGTCAGGCCAAACGGCAACAGCCAAACGCGAGCAAGTGGCCGCACTGGAACAGACGATGGGCAGGCTCGATGAGCAGATGGGAGAAAAGTTTAAGGCGCTGGCAGCACAGCTCATCGAGCAGACGAATTTTGCCGAAGCCGAATCTTTCAGCACCGCTGCCCCTCCCCGCAATGCAGATGAATCGAGCAGCGGCGAGTCTTCGGCAGAAAACGCCCAGTCCGCACCTGACCTGGAACTCGCCCCGTAACGCGAGACAGAACAACCCACCTTTACGAGTGGAGCGACCACGCCGCGCCAGATGTTGCGGCCCGCTCGTAAAGGTGGGTTTTCGTATTCTTTCTTGTGTGGCAAACAGCAGCAGACTGGCTCTGACCTGGCTGTCGTGGCCGCCCGTCTGCCTGTCATTTTCCACGCTCCAAGCGGAAAGCATCCGGTTTGCAAAAGGACAGCAGCGCATTGCTCGTGACGTCCGCAAAGTATTCCTCCACGATCTCGCGAAACTCCCGGGCAGCGCGGGAAATGTACCGGCTCTTGTGCCAGAGCAAAGCGATCTCGCGCGCCAAATTGCAGCCCTCTACCCGCAAATAGTGGACCTGCTCGTGCAAGCTCCTTCCCGTGCAAGGGATAAAGGCGATGCCGATTCCCGCCTCTACGAGCGCAACCAGCCGGGCAGGTTCATCGCCTTCGTACACGTAAGCTGGCTCGAGGGCTGATTTCAGCATGTATCCAGATGGCAGGAGGAAATATTCCGCTGTCAAAACTGATGCTTGCCCTCGACCAGCATGTCGGCAATCAGATCGACTTGTGCTTTTACGGCAATCGGGTCGTACGGCCAAAAATAGTCGGTATCCATCTGGTAAACGCGGCCGTTTTTGACTGCGTCCAGCGTGTTCCAGATCGGATTGCTCGGATCAAGTCCCGCCTGCTTGCCCGACTCCACAAAAAGGTAGTCGCCGGAAAATTCGTTGACCTGCTCTAACGAGATGGTCACATGCTCTTTGCCCTCGTCTACGCTTTTTTGCACCAGCGGCGGTCGCTTCAGCCCAAGATGCTTGTACATGGCTTCGGCTCCCCGCCAAAGGCCGTCGGCGTACACCACCAGTTGCTTGTCGAAGCCGCCCATGATCGCAGCCGTCGCGTTTTCGCCGACGACTCCCTTGATGCGCTGCTTTGCTTTCTCTACCGTTTCGTTGAAAGAGGCAATCCAGGCTTCCGCTTCTTTTTCCTTGCCGAGAATCTCCCCGAACGTGCGGATTTGCTCGCGCGAGTCTTTGAATGTCGTATGGACGAAAACGAGTGTGGGCGCGATTTTGCTCAACTGCTCATAGAGCGTGGGGTCGTCGCTCAGCGTGACGATCAGGTCGGGATTCAGGGCCAAAATTTTCTCCACACTGCTGGCGTCAATCGTGCCGATGTCTTCGATGCCCTCTGTCTGTGCCTTGATATGCGGGGAGTCGATATCCCAGAACGGTGCCCCGACAGGCTTGATCCCGAGTGCCAGGAAGGTAGCCAAATATCCTTGGGCGACAATGCGCTTTGGCTCGGCCGGAATTTCAATTTCTCCGTTGACCGTCTTTACTTTACGGGTAGACGGCTTGGCCTCTCCGCTCGTCGCAGCCGTTGCCGCTGTTTGCCCCTCTACTGCGTTTTCCTGCGAGGCCCCGCTGCCCCCTCCGGCTCCACCGCAAGCCGCAAGCAATACCGCCATCGCCAATAGTAAGGCGCTCAGCATGCCAGGCGCTCTGTGTGCTCCAACCTTGTTTCTTTTCATCCTGTACAGCTCCTTCTTGCTAAAAATGGGAAACGACCTTATCAATAAAATCCGTACCCATCATAGCAAGCTTTTCCATACACCGTCTATTTCATAAAGTTGCCGTTTTTTCTGGACAAATGTTCACTCTGCGCCGCCGCGGAGCAAGCAATTTGTCTGGATGTGCAACTGGCGCTCTAGCGCCAAGCCGTCACTGCTCCAAAATTCGTTCAGCTCCAGCGCATACACCTGTCCGGGAGCCTTTTCGAAGGCTGGCAAGCTCAGGCCATGCACACCCGCCCCATGGTCATCGCGGGCATCAATGACAAACATATGGTCTGCGGCGTATTCGGGCAGCCTGTCTGCTGCAATCCAGAGATGCCGTCCAGGCACGAGCACGTCCCTGTGCACGCTCTCCGGCGGACGGAAGCCAAGGGCGTCGTACAGGTTGTACGCCCCTCTCGCCGTTTTGTTCCAGATGAAGACGCCATCGTGGCGCAGCTCGTAGACGGCGGCCGTGTCCCCTCTGTCGATCAGCTTTTGCAGTTGTTTTCTCGCAGTTTCGACCTGTGCCTGATAGCGCTCGATCCATCGCTCCGCTTCCCGCTCTCTGCCAATCAGCTTGCCGACCAGCCGAAGCTCCGCGAGCGGGTCCAGCTTGTCCCATTCCAGCGCCAGCACCGGGGCGATGTTTTGCAGTCGCTTCATCCTGCCAGGCGTGTAATAAAAGTAGGTCGGAGCCAGGACGAGATCCGCTTTCAGGTTGGCGAGCTGCTCGTCGTCGTATGCGCCGTTGACCGTCGGAACATTTTGCAGTTCCTCTTTTAACAGCAGCGCTCCGCGCACAAGCTCATCGTCAGTGGCGACAGGCGTGACACCGAGCGCAAGCAAATCGCCCACGAATTGAAAGGCGGCGATTCGCTTCGGAATCGGCCGACTGCGGAACTCGCCTGGGGACATGCCGGTCAGTTGCTTGAATTTTCGGCTCAAATACTCGCCGTTTGCATAGCCGACCTTCGCGGCAATTTCGTTGACCGTCATGGCCGACGTCAGCAAATGCTCTTTGGCGCGGTCGATCCGCACGCGATTCAAATATTCGGAATAGCCCCACCCCAGCTTTTTCGCAAACAAGGTCGAAAAATAGCTTGTATGAAATCCGGCCAGCCGCGCCAGCTCGGGGCGGGTAATAGGGCTTCGGTAGTTTTCCTCGATATAGGTTATCGCTTTCTGGATCGACGGCTCCCAATCCAGTTCAGGCGTAATTTCGTACTGAAGGGCAAGCTCCATCAGCTCTTTGAACAAGCGCTGGTGCTGCTTTTGCTCTGCCGTCTGGCCGTGGGCGGACGCTTGCTGGCACGCGTGCGAAAGCTCGTTCAGCAGCACATTTGCCCGATACGGCAGTCGATTCGTGACCCAGCCGCTCGCAGGCAAACAACTGCGGTCGTTGCGGTAGACGAGCTGCTCATCGTCGTGCTCCGCCAGCCGATAGCTCTCGAAGGACAGGCGGCAAACAGGCGGGCTCTCGTTTTTGTCGGCGCAGATCGTCACCGAGTGGCCCGGACGCAAAAGCACGATTTGTTCCGGGCCCAGCCAAACCGTCCGCTTGCCGTCCTGCATGCGCATTCGCCCTGACAGCGGGGCGAGCATCGTCGGGGACGAGAACGCCACTTCCAGGGACGGCTTCCCTTTTTCCCACGCCAGGAGACTGCACTCTTTTAAAACGTGAAGAACCGAGTCCATGCATGCAACCTCTTTCCTGCGTTCTCTTTCTTTTTAGTTTAGTTATACCATATCTTGCCCAAGCGACCTGTTGGGGCCACGTTTTTGGGGACAAGGTGCTGGCATGGCAGGGGGAGCCGCTTCAAGGAGAAGAAACGAACAACCCGCGAGACGCCTTGTACAATCAACAAGTCTCGCGGGCCACTTTGTCCATGCCTAAGCCGTTGGTGTTTGCCGTACGCTTCGGCCATTCCGAAACGGCCGCGCCGAATATGGCAGCGCCAGTGGAGAGAGCGCGAACGCCTAACAAAAAAGGCCCCTGCCTGCCACAAAAGCAGACTGGAACCTGTCGTTTACGATATGGTGCGGTCGAGAGGACTTGAACCTCCACGGTGTTGCCACCACTAGAACCTGAATCTAGCGCGTCTGCCAATTCCGCCACGACCGCAAATATGAAAATGGTGGAGGCTGACGGGATCGAACCGCCGACCCTCTGCTTGTAAGGCAGATGCTCTCCCGGCTGAGCTAAGCCTCCACTCTTCCCCGACAAAAGTCGGGTTCCAACCAGTTGTTGGGGCCCCGCAAAGTACTCGGCGTTGTTACAACGCATCCACTTCGCTTTGCGGGGGGAACTAGGTGACCCGTAGGGGATTCGAACCCCTGTATGACAGCGTGAAAGGCTGCTGTGTTAAACCGCTTCACCAACGGGCCATGATGGCGGATGGAGTGGGATTTGAACCCACGAGACGGGTCGACCCCGCCTACACGATTTCCAATCGTGCTCCTTCGGCCGCTCGGACATCCATCCAAATTTTCCGCTTGCCCTGTTCGCATATCGCTCGGGCAAGAACTAATCTATCATATCTAACAGCCGATTTCAAGGAGTATTTTAAAAGTTTTTCTGCGTGCAAATCTGTGAAAACGAAGCGGCTCCCCGCTGGCGTTCTCGTCCTGGCAGCGACCGCCATGACACCACCCTCTCTCCGCTCTGCCTCGCAAGTTTTTGCGTCAATTTTCGTGGAAATTGCCTAAAGCAACTTCCCCGCTTTTCCAATATGCTACCAATAATCATTGACGATGCGGAGTGATGGCTGGTGGGCAGAAGAAGACGGCGGGCAGGTCGGATTCCTTGTTTGTACGGAAACTGGTGCGGCCCGGGCTGTTCGGGGCCGGGCGCCCCGATTGACGATATCGACCGCTGCTGCAAAAAGCACGACCGCTGCTATCAAAAGCGCGGCTATTTTTCCTGTAGCTGCGACCAGGAGCTTTTGCGCTGCTTGCAAAACAAAATCGACATGAACACGGAAAAGGGCAGGGTGGCCGCGATGATTTCCGCCTATTTTTCCCGCTCCAAATGCATTCCGGACGACTTGAAATAGGCTGTTTTGCGAATTGTCACGATTGTCATTCTTCATACAAAAAATGGTAACACCTTGGACATGAATCTGCCATAACTCCCGTGTTTTTCCTTTGGCTTTTTTTGGTACTCTAGTGAATGTCCAAGGAGGGTACAAGGCCGTGGAAGTGCATATACGAACCGATGCCAGTGCAGCACTGACGTTAAAGAAAGAAATTATTTGTCATGGAATTTCCTGCTTTTATGTCCGCCCGTTTGAAAATGATCAAGTAGAATTTGTATTCCTCGCGCTCTCGGAGCACCAGAAGAAGCTGTTATCCTATACGCTGCGAAACTACAGCTACGCCCTAACTTACCTATCCTAATCCTAGCCATATAGCCACGATCATTTTCGTCCCCTGGGCAACCAGGGGATTTTTTACGGTACAAAAAAGCCATGCAAACCGCGCATGGCAAAGCGAAGCAACGGAGTGGCGGCTTGCGAGTAGCGGGCCGCTCTGTACAAAAGCCTGCTAGTTCCGCTTGTCCCGCGCGTGACGGCTCCGCACGAATGCCGCTACTTCCGCCTGTCCGGCATGTGGCCGCTTCCGCACGAATGCCGCTACTTCCGCCTGTCCGGCATGTGGCCGCTCCGCACGAAAACCCTTTACATCCATCTGTCCGTCACGCGGCCGCTCCGCACGAAGCCCACTGCATCCCCCTGTTCGTCACGCACCCACTCTCTTAGCTCTCTCCTTATCCGCTTCCTTCTTAAAATACGAAGAAATTTTAACTGGAACAGGAGGAATCCCCTCTCCCCCAACAACGACAGGCTGCCGCAAATCGCACGGACAGATGCCTGCACGCCTACACGCTTTTCGCCTACAGCCCCACCTGCTCGATAACCCCCAGGCGGTGCACATCGTCGGCGGTCACGACGGACAGGGCATTCAAAAACTGAATCTGGAAGCTGCCCGGCCCTTCGTCGGCCGTCTTTTGCGCGGCGAGCTGGGCGGCGACACCGTATGTGACGAGCGCGGCGGCTCCGGCTAACAGCGTGTCTTTTTCCACAGCGGCAAATGCGCCCATCACGGAAGTCAGCAAGCAGCCCGTGCCTGTCACTTTGGTCAAGATCGGATGGCCGTTATGGATGGCGTACACCCGGCTGCCGTCGGCAATGACGTCGACCTTTCCGGTAATCGCCACGACCGTTTTCAGCTTTTGCGCCGCCGCTTTTGCCAGCGTTGCGACGTCTCCGCCCGCCTCGCCTGCGTCCACGCCTTTGATCTCCCACGCCTCTCCGATGACGTTGGCAATCTCTGCCGCGTTTCCGCGAATGAGGGCCACGTCCAGCTCGCGCACGATTTTTTGCGCGGTTTCCGTGCGGTACGGGGTTGCGCCTGCGCCTACCGGGTCAAACAGCACCGGGACCTGGTGGCAGTTGGCCGAGCTTCCGGCGATCAGCATCGCTTCTACTTCGCGTTCGTTCAACGTTCCCATGTTCAGGACGAGTGCCCCTGCGATTTTCGCCATATCAGCGACTTCCTGCTCGGCGTAAGCCATGACAGGTGACGCGCCGAGGGCGAGCAAGCCGTTGGCCGTGAAGTTGGTCACGACAACGTTTGTGATGTTGTGCACCAGCGGATTGCGCTTTCGTACTGTTTCCAGCAGTTTGCCGATGGACTCAAGCTTCATCCTAGCGATCCCTCTCTTTCGTATCTGCAGACTGGGGAATCATCTTGAACACTTCCACAATCTCCCCCAGCTCCGGATGATCCTGTCTTACTCCTATGATGATATAGGATTGCTCGAGCGCAGGCAATTCGGGCATGGTGGCAGAAAGCCTCCACGCTGTTTTCTCACGGTCCGTCACGGTCGCCAGGAAGGAAACGCGTCCGGCCCTTCTTTGCAAAACTTCCACTTCCACAAGCGTGCCGTAAATCTTCAAGCGGTCATCCGGGTGGGCAATCCGGTTTTCCTCTACCCATTTTTCCTTTAATTCCTCAACTTTTAGCGACTTCCAGCGGTCGAGAAACTCCCAATCCTTCGAGTGCGGAAAAATATGCTTCGTCTGCTCCAGGAACGTGTTGTACTCTCCGTGAAGCTGATCGATGTATTCGTCCACTTCCTCCGAGATGACGCGGATGTGCTCCTCCCCGCACGTGCGAATGTGATGAGCCAGGAACTTAAAGGACTCGATCATGTCAAAGTTCCCCCACCCCCAAGGTTGTTCGCCGAAAACTCCCCCCCGGGTCCGGCACTTTTGGCAGGTGAAGTAGTAGTATGTAGCCATAGCTGTTCCCCTATCTCCCCTATTTGGTCTCTTTTCTCATATCGGTTGGGGAAGCGGTGCAATTTATGTTACATTCGAACCTATTTTGCCAAAAGGAAAGCAAAAGATGGCTCCCGCCCGGCAGCGGAAACCATCTCGGCTCATACTCCTTTGATCGCGACGAGCGGCTTGCACTTGGCTACGACTGTCGCCAGCTTTGCCCCCACGACGGAATCAATAATCTGATCCACGTCTTTGTACGCCTTCGGATTTTGGAAGTGGCCAGCCGGAAGCGCTTTGGTCGCCCCTTTGCGATGGACGAGCATCGGCGTGTTGCGGTGATATTCCTGCAAGGCGTAATTGTGCATCAAATCGTACAGGACCGGCGTGGAAAAGTCTTTTCCCAGCACGTCCCGGAAAGCCCGCTCGACCGCATAGCCGATCAGATGGCGGTTCACCACCGCGTAATTCAAGGCCGAGTACATCAGGTTCAAATATCGCTTGCCTTCCTCTGTATCAATCGGGGCGTAGACCAGGCTCGGCTCCGGATTTTCAATCCCCCACTTGAACATCGCTTCCTTGAAGCTTTTCGTGTAATCCCGTCCGAGCATGGCGCCCCAGGCGCGGGAGCCGGAGTGAATCATGATGACGACCTGCCCGTCGAACAAGCCCCATTCCTGTGCGATCTCCCGGTTGTCCTCCGCGATTTCGAGCGACTGGATTTCGATAAAATGATTCCCGCCGCCGAGCGTGCCGAGCTGTCCCCACGCTCTTTGCCACGACTTGGCCGGGATGTGCGCAAGCGCCGCGTGATCGAAGGCAAATGTATGCTTTTCCACATGAGTCAAGGAGCGGCTCACCCCGCCCGGCTCGCCCGCCGGCTCCGCCAAATACGCGGCAGGCAGGCCGTTCAGGCCATGCTTCACCACTTCTTCGAGGGAAATATCGGTGTAGCTCGTTTGCCCGCGCTCCGTCGTCGGCACGTACGTTTCAATCGCCTGAATCAGCTCGCGCTTCAATTGCTTGTCTTTCAGCTCATCCCGATGCAGCGGCGTCAGGTGCACGCGCATGCCGCAGCCGATATCCGAGCCGACAATCGAGGGCGACACAAACCCGTCATGCATATTCCAGACGGCCGTCGTCCCGATGCACGTCCCGATTCCGACATGGGCATCCGGCGTATAGGAAAAGTACACATTGCGAGGGATGCGCAAGTTATGTTCCGCCATCTCGAACACGCGCTGCCCAAATGTGGCAAACACTTCGTCATTGGCAAACACGTGAACGGAGCCAGCGCCAAGCTGCACTTCCCGATGGCAATTCCCGTGATCGATCGTTTTCATTTTCGTTGTTGCTCCTCTCCTTGCCGAGCCGCGCCAGCAGACAACGCGACGGCTTTCTCTTGCTGCTATCTTCGCTGATTTTTCCATGGCTGAACATGGCAAAAGTATTACGACCCGCTATTTTTGGCAAAATCGTCGCCACGTCTTGACTTGTGCTCCCCCGCTTTCGTAATATGAGGACTAATTTGGAAATTACCGCACAGATAAGGATGAATGCGGATGGCAAAAGAAGGCTTTGACAAAGAATTGCAGTTGCTGCGCCTGATGTTTTTGACCGCAGGGGCGTACAACCGCCAGCAGTTGGCGGAGCGGCTGGGCATTTCCGTCCATACGCTGGACAAAACCGTGAAAAAGCTCAGGGAGATTCAGTCCACCCTCTACCAGCACGTGACAGATAGCGAGAAAAAAGGCTGCTACGCGCAGCTTCGCTACAACTACTTTGCTGTGACAGACAATTTTTTGATGTTCCTCTACCACGCCAAATCGCTCAAGGAATCGGAGGTAGAGCGGCTGTCCCGCATCCTCGAGCAGCTCAGCCAGCAGCCGCGCTCGATCAAGGAGCTGCTGGACGCGTTTCTCGCGACTCCGACGGGCGAAGTGCCGGACGAAAAAACGTTGCGCCAGGACTTGAAATACTTGGAAGAGCTGGCCGTCATCAAAAAGAGCGGCGACGCGCGGCCTTATGTTTATCATTTTGACCAGGAGCTGTGGAATTCGCTCGCCGATGACGAGCTGTTGGACCTGCATGACTTTATCGACGTCATGGCCAACACCCAGCTCCCCGCTGTGCCCGGCTACCTTTTGCGCCATAAAGTCAAGCGCTGCCTGGACACCCGGCTCGAGCGCGAGGACTGGGCCGTCTTTTTGTACAAGTACCACTTTGTGTCCCGCATCCTCGACGAGCATCAGGCGCTGCTGCTCGCCACTGCGATCGCCGAGCAAAGAATGGTGGAATTTTGCTACTTCACGCCCAAACGGCGCAAATTTTACGATTCGCAAAACACGAACCCCGCCTTCCTGCGCGACTCCTCGGGCAAGCCGCAGAATGTATATCCGCTGCGGGTCGTGTTTGACCATCAGTACGGACGCTGGTATTTGCTCGCCCAGGAAAGCGAAAAAAGACCGCTGCGAAAGTACCGGGTGGAAGGGATCACCCAGCTTGCTCTCGGCCGACAGGCTGCGCCGGACGTTTTTTCGCGCATGCAGGCGCGCGTAGACGAGCGCATTCAACACAGTTGGCTGATTGATACGGGGGAGCCTGTGACGATCCGGCTGAAATTTTTCCAGCCCAAAGGGACGCCGCACTCGTTCATCAAGGAACGGGTCGAGGCCCAGGGCCAGTGGGGCGTGATTACGGAAGAGACGAGGGAAAGCTTCCTCTACGAAATTACGGTCAACAGCACGCTGGAGATCACGCCGTGGATTCGCAGCTTCGGTTCCAGTTGCGAGGTGCTGGAGCCGCTCTTTTTGCGCAGGCAATTTCAAAAGGAATGGAAGGAGCTGCTCGCTTACTATGAATCTGTTTGACAAAATCCACAACTATCAGCTCGTCACCCGGCTGGACGAGGCTGGCTTGTACCCGGTGACGTCGCACGAAAAGGCGTGGCTCGCCATGATGCTCAAGCACCCGGCGGCGCAAAGCTTTTTCGAAGCCGGGACGCTGTCCAAGCTGCAACAACTGACAGCCGCCTACGCGCCGGCTGACGAACGCGAGCTGTTCATCGAAAAAGCCGGAGCGCGAACCCGGAACGTCTGGCATCCGCTCGTCCGCAAGCTGCGCCGGATCATTCTCGGCAAAAACCACATCCTGATCCACGCGGGCACCCGAAACGGCCGGGCCTACCGCAACCAGCGCGGCGTCCCGTACAAGCTGGAGTACTCGCTCGCCAAAAAAGACTGGTATCTCATCTGGCTGACCTTCGATTCCGAGCATCTGCTCACAACGCCGCTGTCGCTCATCCGTTCCGCGAAGGAAATCTACGTCGAGGACGCGTGGTACGACAGTTTTTTGCCCGTGATCGAAAACATGCTCGCGGCGCGCCGACAAACGGCGAAAATTCAGGTCGTGCGCCGCTACAACCCGGAGCTGCAGCGCATTTTGTACGCCTTTTCCTGCTTCGACAAAGAAGTCGCCTACGACCCGGACACGCAGGAGTACACGATTACGCTCCGTTTTTTGCAAGACGAGCAGGAGTTTATTTTGTCGCGCCTCCGCTTTCTCGGTTTGCGGGTAAAAGTAGTGGAAAACGACCAGCTCAAACGGCGCATGGCCGAGTCGGCGGCAAACGCTTTGGCCCGCTACGCGCCTCCCCTTCACTAATTTCCTAAGCAAAATCAGGAAAAAATGCACTACTGGACGATTTCGTTTCCCTTTATCATTGTCCAAAGAGAGACAGACAATCGAGACCAGAGGTACACATCATGAAACTAACCGCAAAAACAGCGTCACTCCTGGGAGCGGGCCTGCTGACGGCGCTTTTGGCATGGCCCGCGCTCATGGAGCCGACGCAAGCAACAGCAAATTCTTCCCAGGCAAAAGTCGCCGCGACTTCCCTGAACGTTCGCAGCGAACCGTCCCTCCAGTCGTCCGTCGTCGCCACGCTGAAATACGGCACTACTGTGGCTGTCGTTTCGGAAGATTCCCATGGCTGGGTCAAAATCAAATACCAGCAGGCGAGCGGCTGGGTAGCCGGCTATTATTTGCAAAAAGGCAAAGCAGGCACTGCTGCCTCGCCAGCTCCTGCTCCCGTTCCTGCTGCGTCGGCAAGCAAAAAGACCGGGACCGTAGCGGCGGATGCCCTGCGCATGCGCAAAGGCCCTGGGCTGGAGCACGACATCCTTCATGTGCTCGCCATGGGCACACAGGTTGAGATACTCAAAAAGCAGGCCGACTGGCTGCAAACCAGAACCGCCGATGGAAAAACAGGCTGGGTATCGTCCATGTACATCCGCGAGGGGACAAGCAACCGCGTCGTAAGCAGCAGCAACAAGTCAGGCGGATTGCGGGGAAAAGTGATTGTCATTGATCCGGGGCACGGAGGAAGCGACGTGGGGACGCTCGGAACCAAATGGAGTACCGAAGAAAAGACGCTGAATCGGCAAACTTCGCTACTGGTGGCGAGCAAGCTGCGCCAGCGAGGGGCACAGGTGATTTTGACCCGGACGAGCGATGCACAAAAGCCTTCTCTCGCCCAGCGGGTAGCCATTAGCGAAGTGAAGGCGGCGGACGCCTTTGTCAGTATTCACTACAACTCCTCCACGAAGCCGAACAGCGGGACCTTGACGTTTTTTTACGCGCAAAACAAAGATTACGACCTCGCGCGAAGCATCGAGACTCGTCTGGCAGGCGGGATCGGCTTGAAGAGCAACGGCATTTCTTTCGGCGACTACCACGTTTTGCGCGAAAACGACAGGCCGTCTGTGCTTGTTGAGCTTGGCTTTTTGTCGAATCCGAAAGACGAGCAGCTCGTTCGCACTGCCGCTTACCAGGAAAAAGCAGTGCAAGCGATCGTGGACGGACTTGCCGACTACTTCGGCGGCTAGTGGTACGGCTGGATGCTGTAGGAGAACAGCCTGCGCTCGAACTTGCCTTTGGTGCCAATAAGCTGGTACCACGTTTCTCCGATCAACAGGTCCGTCGCGAAATCTTTTTCCAGCAGATGGGTGATCCGGTTCATGACCGCCTGCTCCTGATCGCTGGCTGTTTTGCAGGACAGCGCCAGCACAAAGTAGGACTGGTCCTCCTCCATCTCCAAAATTTGCAGGTAAGCATCGCCGCCATGCTTGAGGTTAAAGGCGTCGACGACTCGCGCCAGGCCCTGTCGCGGCTGGACTTTGAACTTGGCGGCTTCCTTCCAGTTTGCAATCAGCGAATCATACAAGGAAAATGTGAGAACGAAGTGGCGGGTGTAGTCGCTCGGATCAAACGCTTTCGGCTCCGCCTTTTGTTTTTTTTCCGGGATGACCACGAACGCTTTGTAGTTGCCAAAAAAACGATCGCTCATGCAGACCCCGTCCTTTCCGTCAGACAGCTTTACGTATGGGTTAGTATCCACTACTTCCCCGTGTCGTTATGTACAGGAACAGGGAAAAGGCCAAGTCGACTGGTAAACCGACCTGGCCTTTTTCGCGCTTTTGTATAGGCATGTTTTTCAACTGGATTTCTCATCATTGGTGTGTCATCGAGACGTTGCCATGTCCGTGCGCCTCTTCCTCCACAGCGATTCCTGCACCGCCGGCATTCACCGTCCAGGTAATCACTTGGCTGGAGATGACGACGGCCAAAATGGTGTAGAGCATCTCTTTCATCGGTACATACCAGAACGACAGGCCCAACACCATGGCGTCCAGCAACAGAAAAATCGTACCGATCGACAATCCTGTGTACTTGCTGAGCAACAGGGACAAAATATCGTCGCCGCCTGTCGCAGCTCCGTAGCGCAGAACCAGCCCGGTGCCGAGTCCGGTCAATACCCCGGACAACACAGAAGCGAGCGGCATCACTCTGCTCATATCCATCACAATCGGGGAAAACTGTTCGAACAGTTCATAAAACCCGGTAAACGCCAGTGAGGCAAAGATCGTGTCCCAGATGAACTGACGCCCTCGCACTAACCAGGCAACCAGAAACAGCGGGATGTCCAAGAGTAAAATCATCATCGCTGGCGACAGGTCAAAGGCGTATTTGGCCAGTAACCCCAGGCCGACGAAGCCGCCCTCAGACAAGTGGTTCTGAAAGTTGATGTGATAATACGCAAAAGCAAGCAAACATGCTCCAAACAAAATCATACCGTAACGTCGAGTAAATTGCAGCGCTCTCCTCATCATCGATTCCTCGCATTTTTGTCGGTTTTGGCACAGACGACCAACCGACTACGGAGGAACATCGCAAGTATAAGTCGCTACTCATACAAAGGGCCTCGCTTTCGTAGTAGGCTAGTCGTCCAAGTGACGGTCGACTACTACGAAGCTAGATGTAGGAGAGGTCATACCGTTTCCAGATCGTCCTATGGGGACGCATGGTATCCTGATCCTTTCCATTGCTTTTCTTATAGTATAGCACAAAAAAGGGAAAAAGACGACGCGAAACCGTCTTTTCCCCTGCCTAAAAGCGAAACGCCCTGCTTTTGAGTTCCAGCGGAATGCCTGCTGTGAGCAGAAACACCTGGTCGGCCACCGTCGCCAGCCGCTGATTCATCAAGCCTGCCAAATCGCGGAACATGCGCCCTAACGGATACTCCGGCACCAGTCCGGCCCCGACTTCATTTGTGACAAACAAAATCGTCCCGGGAAAGTCCTCTACAGCCGCAATCAGCTCGTCTGCCTGCGCAAGCGTGCGCGCGAACGCCTTTTCCTGCTCGTGGCGAATCAGCCAGTTGGACAGCCAGACGATCAGGCAATCGACCACGACGACCGCCTTTTTTTGCGCCAGCTCGTCCCGTTGCCCAAGCGAGCGGATCACGTCTGCGAGGGCGTAAGGCTCCTCGATCGTCTCCCAGCAAAACGCGCTCGTTCGCCTGCGCTCGCGATGCCTGGCTATGCGCTCCTGCAACTCCTCGTCAAAAGCTTGCGCGGTGGCGATATAGACGCCCGATTGCCCCAGATGGGCCGCGTATTTTTCCGCGAAGGTGCTCTTGCCGCTGCGAGCGCCGCCTGTCACGAGTACGATCATCTTTATTCCCCCATTACGACCCGGATTGCAGCATGATTTGCGGCAAACGGTGGACAGGATGCTCCATGACGATCGGCCGCGTCCCGTACACCGCCTCGATCCGGTCGCTTTGCAGCATGTCTGTTGGCGTGCCTACGCCGATCTGCTCGCCTTTGTGCAGCATCAGGATGCGATCGCAATAGAGCGAAGCGAGATTCAGGTCGTGAAGCACCGCGACCACGGTCACCTGCGTCGTCTTTTGCCACTTGCGCACAATGTCCATCAGTTGAATCTGGTAGCCGATATCGAGATAAGTCGTCGGTTCGTCCAGAAGCAGCACCTGCGGCTTTTGGACGAGCGCCTTGCCCAAGGCGACGCGCTGCTTTTCCCCTCCGCTCAGTTGATCCAGCGTGCGATCGGCAAGCGGTGTCAGGCCCAAAAGCTGCATGATCTCGTCGATGAGCGGCCCGACGTCTGTCTGTTCCTCGCCCAGCCAGTTTTGGTACGGGTAGCGCCCCATTTCCAGCACCTCGCGAACGCGAAAGCCGACCGGAGGCAGCCCCTCCTGTTCGAGTACGGCGAGAACCCGCGCCAGCTCCTTGCGCGTATAGCGGCCAACCGGTTTGCCCGCGAGCGTGATTTCTCCCGCATCAGCGGCAATCACACCGGAGAGCATTTTCAAAAGCGTTGATTTTCCGCTCCCATTCGGGCCGATGATGCCAAAAAACTCGCCCTGCTGGACTGTAAACCCGATCTCGCGCAGGACGGACACATCCTGGTAAGACTTTTGCAGCCCGCGCACTTCGATCATGACGCGACTACCTCCTTCCGATCCGTTTGTTTTGCTTCAGCAAATAGGCGAAAAACGGCGCGCCCAAAAACGCAGTCACGACCCCGAGCGGGATTTCTGTCGGCACGAGCAGCATTCGCGCCAGCGTATCCGCCCACAGCACGTACACACCGCCGCAGATGGTCGCCATCGGCAGCAAAATGCGGTAGTCAGGCCCGACCATCATCCGCACCAGATGCGGCACGACCAGCCCGACAAACCCGATGACGCCCGCAATCGAAACCGCCGCTGCAGTCAGGAGCGTAGAGACGAGCAAAATGATGAGCTTCGTCTTGTCGACGTTGACTCCGAGATGCGCCGCCTGCCGCTCCCCGAGCGCAAACAGGTTCAACGAGCGGGCATAGCCAAGCAGCACGAGCACGCCGATCAGCAAATACGGGACCAGGACGTACGTGAAGGCCCAGCCGCGAAACGACAGGCTTCCCATCAGCCAGAAAACGATCTCGTTCACCGTCTGATCCGACAGCGACACCATGAAGGACACGAGCGAGCCGAGAAACGCCTGAATGACGACGCCGGACAAAATCAGCGTCTCCGTCTGCAGCTTGCCTTGCGTCTTGGCGAGGGCAAGCACAATCCACAAGCTGACAAGCCCCGTCAAAAAGGCGACGACAGGCGTGCTCCACTCTCCAAGAACAGCGAACTGCAAGCCGAACAGGATCAGAAAAGCCGCCCCGACGGCCGAACCGGACGCTACGCCCATCGTGAACGGGTCCGCAAGCGGGTTGCGCAGCACGCCTTGAAAGCCCGCGCCCGCAAGCGACAGGCAAGCTCCGATCAAAATGGCCAGTACGACGCGCGGAAAACGCACCTTCATCACGATCTGCTCGGACGACTCCGGCCATGTCGCCGGAATCCACTCCGACATGCCGGGAAGCTGGTGCAAGAGGATGAGCCATACTTGCGAAAGAGGGAGCGACGCCGCCCCCATCGAAATGCTGACCACCACGGATACGAGCAGCACAAGGCTGCTCGCTCCTCCCCATATAAGCCATTGCTTTTTCATTTTTATTTCACCAGGTCAGGATAAATCGCTTTAGCTACCTCGATCAAACCTTGTGTAATGCGCGGGCCTGGGCGCGCCAGCAGGTTTTGGTCCATTCCTAACACTTGCTTCTCGCGGATCGCCTTCATCGTATCCCAGCCGTTGCGGTTTGCGATGATCTCTTCCAGCTTCGTGCCCGTCTTGTCATCCGTAATGCCTTTGGCGTACAAAATGACGTCGGGATCGCTTTTCAAAATCTTTTCCTCGCTGATCGGGTTCCAGCCCTCTGTGTCGGCCGCAATGTTCGTCCCGCCTGCCAGCGTCACCAACTCGTCGAGGAACTCCCCTTTGCCCACGGTCCAGCCTGGCGCAAACTCCAGGTACACTTTTTTCTTGTCTTCCGGCTTCACCGCTTTGACGGCTTCCTGTACGCGGGCGATATCCTGCTTCATCGCGGCGACGACTTTTTCCGCCTGCTCCTGTCGGTTGGTGATAACCCCCATCGTCAAAATGTTGTTCAGGATGTCATCCACTTTTTTCGGATGCGTGACGTACACTGGCATGCCGAGCGATTTCAGCTTGTCGGCAACCGGCTTTTCCATCGAAATTCCGCCGATGACCAGATCGGGCGACTGGGCGAGAATCGCTTCTTCGCTCGGCTTGACGACTCCGCCCACTTTTGGCTTCGTGCTCGCTTCTGCCGGATAGTCGTCGAAGTCGGAGACACCGACAATCCGCTCGTTCAAGCCGAGCGCGAACAAGATTTCCGTCTCTGCCGGGGAAGTCGAGACGATTCGTTGCGGCTCTTTTGCCACGGTCACTTCTTTTCCGGTCGCGTCTGTGACGGTAAGCGGGTAGACGGTCTGCTTGGCAGCCGCGTCCTGTGGTGCTGTCTGCGGTGCTTCTGCCTGCGGAGCAGGTGCCGTCTGGGTGTTGCCGCCGCAGCCGACGAGACTTGCAGCAAGCACCAGCGGGCTGAGCAGTTTCCATGCGCGTTTCATATGTATGACTTCCTTTCTGTGCGACTGGTTGATTCTTAGCAAACAAAAACCCTTCGCTTCCAACCGGAACCAAAGGGTCGACATGTCAGGCTCATCCATGCTCACGCAAAAAAACGTCCTGAACGGGCCGAACCTTTCCGCGAAGGCGCAGGCACATCAGGCAAACAGGCAGGTCTCCTGGCTTGGCAGCTATTGCGACAGCCGCTTTACAGTGGCGGGACCGCGCCGGACTTGCACCGGCTTCCCTTTTCACCTCGTCCTTTGGCAAGGACCAAGGCACCTGTTTGCGCGTATTCAATTGCAATGGCCTACAACTGCTAAGACTCATCCATCATGATAGCATTCCTTTGCCAAAAAAAGAATGCTTTTTCGCTGCTGCCACGGCTACGTAAGCCCATGCTGCCCGTCTCGTACCCGCTGTCTGGCGTCTCCCGCTATTTCCTGCGCTTTTGCAAATAGTCGACAATTCCCATCGCACATACTTGCAAATCGAGCCGCAGCACGTCCAGCACCTCATGCCCGTCGCCGATCCCGAACGATTGCAGATGCGCCAGTACACGCCTGAACAGCCGCTCCGCCAGTTCGCCATCGCCGAGTCCAGCGGCTACGACCGCCTCCCCTTCCGCGACAAAGACAGGAAGCCACTCGCGCACCTGCCGATAGACGTCGGCAACATCGTCAGTCATGCCGAAATGCCCGAAATAGATTCGCGCAAGCCCGCGCTGTTCAAAGCGTTCCACGGAGCGCAGCATCGCCTGCGGGTCAAACTGGTTCGGCGAGGTGGACGGCAGGACGAAGTGAATCCCGTCCCGTTGAAGCTGCGGATAGAAGACACCCGCTGTATCTCCCGTGAACATGCCGCGGCTGACCGGGTCGTAAATGCTGAAATGATGGTTGGCATGTCCCGGCGTGTCCCAAAATTCCAGGACACAGTTGGCGCCAATTTGCAGCGTCTCCTGGTCGGCGCGCACGATGATCCGCTCTTCGGGAACGGCGACAATCGGGTCGAACAGGCGGTCAAAATCGTCGTGATACACCGCTCTGGCGCCCGCGATCAACCGGCTCGGGTCCACCAGATGGCGCGCTCCTTTTGGATGCACCACGATTTTTGCCTGCGGGCACTCGCGCAAAAAAAGTCCCGCTCCCCCCGCGTGATCGAGGTGAATGTGCGTCACGATGATGTACTTCACTTGCTCCGGGGAAAATCCGAGCCTGCGCAGCCCTTCCCGTATGTACGGGACAGAAGGACTCGGCCCTGTCTCGACCAGGGTCAGCTCGTCCTCGGCGATGACGTACGTTCCCGTCCGCTGCGCCCAGCCCATATCAAACCCGTCGATCAGATGGATGCGATGCCCCAGGAAAATCGGTTCTGTAGCTTTCATGTATACCCTCCTCGTTGTTTTAGGAATATTTCCACTTTATCATCTATTCTACAACGAGGCGATAGACCCCTTTGCCGCTAGCGGCACGAAGCGATACAGGCGACCTGTCCGTTCGTCATTTGCACCAGTTGCTCGGGAGTCAGTCGAAACACCGCTTTCGGATGCCCTGCCGCCGCCCAAATGACTTCATAGCGGCTGTTCGCCGTCATTGCTGTACGCGTGGGGGACGTTGCCCGTGAAGCGAATCGCGTCCCCTTCGCCGAGGCGAAACGTCTCTTCCTTGATTTTCAAGGCAAACCGTCCGGCGCTGACGCTTATATACTCGTAAACACCGTCATTGTGCGGCATGGAGAGATAGCTCGCGCCCGGGTCCAGCTCGAACAGATTATATAACGCAACAAACAGAAAAGAAAAGCGGTTGGGCGGCTCCCTGCTGCCCGCCCGCTGTCTGTTCACGGTAACACGCGTTCAGCGCGAAATAACTCGACCTCGATGGACGGATGGCTCACTCCCTTGGGCCAAAAGTTTTCGTCAGCGAAAAAATTCCGGTTCCAGCCAAGGGGCGTGAGCCAGGCCAGCTTGGCATGAAACAGGCATGAAAAAACACCGCCCCAACCGGATCGAAGCTTTCCGATCTGATTCAGGGCGGTGCGCGGTTTGTTTTTCTCGACGCTATCGGCTGTCTACGCTTGCGTATAAATCACGACCGCATCGCGGAGAAACGCCGCCAGTCCCGGCTGGGTTTTATCGTAGTAGGCGGTGAAGCGCGGGTCGTCCACATACATTTGCGCCACCCCGGCGTGCGCTTCCTTGCTGTAACTGTCCCAGTAAAACGTCAGCCACTGGCGATGCAGGTCGGCCGCTTTCTGCGCAAGCTCACTGCCCGGATCTCCCGTGGCAAACGCCTCTTCCAGCGTCTTGTGCAACTCTGCGTTCAACTGCTCAAGCCGGTTGTACTCTTCCTCGGTCATTTCCTTGAATTTCCGGTTGGAACGGTCCACCTGCTCGTCGCCGTATTTGGCGCGAATTTCTTGCCCGTACTGCTTCTCGTTGTCATCAATCAGTTGCTGCTTGAAGCCTTCGAATTTTTGTTTGTCCGTCATCGTTTTCGTCCCCTCTCTTTGCGCTAAGGTTAGATCGACATTGGCGATCAGCCGATCGAGCTGAGCCCGTTTGTCCAGCAGCTTCGCGCGGTGCTCCCGCAGTGCCTGGACGGCGTCGAAGGTCGGCGAGCTGACAATTTCCTTGATCTCCTCCAAGCTCACACCCAACTCGCGGTAGAACAAGATTTGCTGCAAGCGATCCACTTCTGCCTGCCCGTAAATGCGATACCCGGATGAATTGATTCTCGCCGGCTTGAGAAGGCCAATCTCATCGTAGTATCGGAGCGTCCGGGTGCTGACGCCCGCCAGGAGACCCAGCTTTTGCACCGTATATTCCATCTTCCATCCCTCCTGACAAATTCATCGTACACATTTACGCACCGTCAAAGTCAACCGTAGTTCTGTCAGGAAAAATATGTTAACCTATTGGTAAGCCACTGGAAAAAGGGGGACTTTCGAATGCTCTATACCCTCGTTGTTATTTTGGCTGTTCTCGGCGCCGCCTACTTTTTGACAGGCTCGATCAGCCTGCGGGCAAGAGACAAACACGCAATCCGGCATTACGACGATGACGCCTATGCGCAGCAGACGATGAACCATCTGAGTCATCACAACCACAATCCGTTTTGAGCGCCATGAGAAAACCAAAGGCTGTGCCGATGACTTGGCGCAGCCTTGGTTGCCCTTATCCTGGATGAGAATCTGATCCGTTTTTATTTGATAGGAAAAAAGGCTGCCCACATTTTCGCGGGCAGCCTTTGTGTTTTTTGGTATTTCGGTAGCGTATTTTAGAGAGCCTGGAATGTATCTGTCAATACAGGCACGATCTGCTTCTTACGGGAAACGACTCCTTTGAGAACGGCTTTGTTGTCAACCAGCGTGACGTTGTACGCCTTTTCTACCGCTTGTGTAGCCGTACCGAGCGCCAGCGCCACAGAGTCGTTGTTCAGGATGTCGGTTACGACGAACACGAACAGGTCCAGACCTTTGTCCGCGATGATGGCGGAAATAGCCGCTTCCAGTTCGCCTTGGCGAGCCAGCACGTCATTGACGTCTACTGCGTTGACTTGGGCGATTTCCACTTTCGCGTTGCCCATTTGAAATTCTTTGGCATCGAGGGAGAGCAGTTGGGCGATGGTTTTGTCGCTCAAATCTGCGCCTGCCTTGAGCATTTCCAGTCCGTACGCTTGCAGGTCCACACCTGCGATTTCCGCCAGTTCATGGGCAGCGGCTACGTCTTGCTCTGTGCAGGTCGGGGATTTCAGCAGCAGCGTGTCGGAAATGATCGCGGACAGCATCAGACCCGCGATGTCTTTTGGAATCTCCACGCCGTTTTCTTTGTACATTTTTTTCAAGATGGTCGTGGTGCAGCCGACAGGCTCCGCGCGGAAGTACAGCGGATTGCTTGTCTCGAAGTTCGCGATGCGATGATGGTCAATTACCTCGACTACTTGCACCTGCTCGATGTCGTTTGCGCTCTGTTGACGCTCGTTGTGGTCCACGAGGATTACTTCGTTGACTTCGTTCGCCACGGTTTCCACGAGGCGAGGCTCTTTTACCTGGAAGTAGTTCAGGACGAACGCCGTCTCGCTGCTGATGACACCGAGGCGAACCGGCTCTACGTTTGCGCCGAGCTTCGTTTTCAGATCAGCGTAGACGAGCGCCGAGCAAATGGAATCCGTATCTGGATTTTTATGACCGAAGATTAGCTTTTTTTCCATCATCCATACTCCTTAGTCGTATATTGGCGTCAAAATTATACCACAATCTAGCGGGTAATCCCAAGTAACATTATAGGTTCTACGCTGATGAATGGGAATACGGAATTGCCAGAAAATGAAAAAACCGGCCTTGTCGTCTGGACAAAGGCCGGTTTGCGGTTTGCTGCGGACTGTGCTCGCGCGTTACAACTTAGTCGTCCCACTCCATGCTCAAAATCTCGCCAGTCGTAGCCGATATGTCCATCTCGGCTTCCTGTCTGTTGCCTGTGCGGACCTCTACCTCGTAGATGTAGTAGCCGTCGTCTTCGTCCAGCTTGATTTTTTTGATGCTTCCGTTTACTTTGGACAACGCGATTTTTTTCGCTTCCTCCACAGTGATCTTCACCGTTTTCTGCTTGCGCACCGGATCGTTCTCGCGCCAAACCTCGCCCGTTACCGCGTCGACGTAGACGTCGATCTCACGGTAGTTGTGGAAAATCTCCGCCTTGTACACAAGCGTTTTTCCCGCGCGGTCCAGCTTCCATTCCTTGATGACGCCAGGCTGGACGCCCAGGGCCAGTTTTTGCGCCTGCTCAGACGTGATGCGGATTTGCTTTTCCCAACCGAACGGAACGTCGTCATCCACGTGCAAATAGTTGAAGCTGGTCGGCTGCTGGTTCGGCTGAGGATTGTGCTGGTATGTCTTCGCCATGGCTGACGCGCCAAGGCTCCCCACGACGATTGCACCTGCTGCTATCATAATGACGTTTCTCTTCATGTTTCTCTCTCCTTTTTTTCTACTGACCTCATCGTACAAGAGGCAGATGAGCAGAAAGCGAGAGAAAGATTAAAATTTGATGAGAAAGCCTTTAGTCCTCCCACATGATCGACAGCACTTGTCCGGTGAGCGGGTCGACGGCGACCTTCACTTCCCGGTTTTCGGCGGTGACGACCTCTACCTCGTAGACGGCCATCCCATCCTTCTGCTCCACCTCGATGCCGTCAAACGTCCCGGCTACTTGTTGCAAAGCGATTTCTCGCGCCCGGTCGAGGGAAATGCCGCTTTTGGCAATCTCGCTAGTTGGCGCTGGCGAAGCCGGGCGGCTGCCGCCTTCCTCCGCTGTCTGCGGCGCTGTTTCTGCGGAAGCAGGCTGCGGCCTGGGCTTTGCCGACAGCAGCGTAATGTGGGTGACTTGTCCGGTGAGCGCATCCGCTTGCACGCGATACGTTCCGGTTTGATTTTCCACTGTCCCCGCGTAGACCTCCCTGCCGTCCTCTGTCGTCAGCTCAAAAGCTGTCTTCGCCTTGCCGTATCTGGCTTCCAGCGACTTCGTGATTTCTTCGCTCGTGCGTTTCTTGTCCTGCTCGCCTGCCGCAAGCTGCGACACGCCGAACACGGCTCCCGCCACCAGCGCCAGTCCGATCATCCCGATCGCATGGTTTCGCTTCATTCGCTCTCCCCCGCTTTCTTTTGGGTCGCACTCGGCAATGTCACGGTAAACGCGCTGCCTACCCCGACCTCACTGCGCACATCCAGCCTGCCGCCGTGCACGTCGACAATCCGCTTGGCGATCGACAGGCCGAGCCCTGTGCCGCCTGTATCGCGTGCGCGCGCTTTGTCCACCCGGTAAAAACGGTCGAAAATGTGGGCAAGGTCTTCCGGCGGGATGCCCACCCCTTGATCGATCACAGACAGCGTCACCGTGTCCGCCTGCTCGGCAATCTCTACCCGGATCGCCTCCGTGCTGTAGGTCAGCGCATTGTCGAGCAAAATGACCAGCAACTGCTTGAGCCGCTGCTCGTCGGCGAGCACGTGAATCCCCGGCGTTTGCGCCTCGACGCGAATCTCCTGCTCGTAGGTGCGCCGCATCCATTTGCTCGTCTCCTCGCACAGCTTTTCCACGTCTACCGCCTGCACGTCCAGATTCGACTCCTCGTCCGGGTTCGCCAGCATCAGCATTTGCCGGGTCAGCTTTTTCATCCGCACAGCTTCCGAGTAGATAGCCTCGACGGATTCTTCCAGCAGCTCCGGCTTGTTCATGCCCCATCTTTTCAGCATCGTCGCATAGCCTTCGATCACGGTGAGCGGCGTCTTCAACTCGTGGGACGCGTCCAGCACAAATTGCTGCTGCTTGACAAAATGTTGCTGCAAAATGTCCATCATTTTGTTGAACGTGTTTCCCATCTGGTACAGCTCGTCGTTTGATCTGGCCGGCAGCTCCAGCTTTTTGAACTGGCCTTTGCGCTGGATTTCTTCCATCGTGCGAATGAGCGAGTTGATCGGTCCGACGATGAGGTTGCCGAGCATTTTGCCCGCCCAAAACGAAGGCAAGAGCACGACAAGCGAAGCGATCAAGAGCACGACGAGCAGCACCTGCATCGTCTCCTGCACCTGCGGCAAGGCCGTCGTCACCTCCATCGACATGACGCTGCCGTCTCCCGCGATCAGCGGCATCTGCCCGATGGCGTAGAGCACGCCGTCTTTTTCCTCGATCCGGTACGTTTCTTGCGGGCTGAACGCAGGCGGCCACTTGCCGTAGGCCAGCTCCTTCGTCGCCGTCACCACTGCGCGGGACTCGGCGTTTACGATGCGGATCATGTCGATCGGGGACAAATACGCCTGCAACAGCTCGGCCGGCTCGGCCTGACTGCCCGCTTCATGCAGCCGCTGGGCGATGTTTTCGGTCTGGAGTTGCAGTCTTTCCAATTCCAGGTCGGTCGTTTGTTTGTAAAACAGCCAGTAAATCGACGTGTTGATGAGACATAAAGTCAGCACGAGCCACACCGTCGAGAACAGATGGATTTTGCTGCGAATCGTCATCGTTTTTTACTCCTTCAGCGCGTAGCCGATTCCGCGCACCGTCTGGATCAGCGGCGGATGGGCAGGATCGTCCAGCTTTTTGCGCAAATACCGGATGTACACGTCGACGACGTTGGTGTCGCCGTAGTAGTCGTAGCCCCATACCTCCGTCAAAATTTGCTCCCTGTCCAGCACCTGATTGACGTGCCTGGCCAGGTAGACGAGCAGGTCGAACTCCCGCGGCGTCAGCTCCACCACCGTTTCCCCGCGCATGACGATCCGCTTTTTTTCATCGATAAAAAGATCGCCGACCTTGAGCGGCGCCTCTTCTTCTTCCTTTTTCCTGACGCCCGCCGCCACACGCAGGCAGGCGCGGATTCTCGCCAACAACTCCTCGATGGCAAACGGCTTCGTAATGTAGTCGTTGGCTCCCAAGTCGAGGCCGCTCACTTTGTCGGGAAGCGAATCCCGGGCGGTGACCAGAATCACCGGAGTGACGCTGTCCGATGCGCGAATGCGCCTGAGCACCTCCATCCCGCTGAGCTGCGGAATCATCACGTCCAGCAAGACCAAATCCCACGGCTCGCTTTTGAACCACTCCAGTCCGGTTGCCCCGTCCTCGGCCGTCTTCACTTCATAGCCTTCGTACTCCAGCTCCAGCTTCAGGAGACGGGCGATTTTTTTCTCGTCTTCGATCAGTAATATTTTGGCATGGTTCATGTTGACGCCTTCCTCTCTGCCGATACCCAATGACACATCGCGCAAAATGTGGTCTGATACCGTAGATTAAACCATAAAAGTTTGCTCGGGTGCGCATTTTTTTCCAGCGGTCCGGGCGCTTTTTACGAAAAGGCGCGCTGCTTGAACCCCGATGCGGCCGCCTCTTCGTTTCCCCGATTCGGTCCGTTGAAACAGGCGGGCAACGGGTGAAGTTTTCTTTTTGACTGACTACCATTTAATTACGGTGACAGGTTTGACTGATAACTTGTCGGATGCTTTAATGAACAGGAGGTGATATGACCGATGCCAAGAATTTCGAAAGATCCTCTCGTCCGCCGCAATGAAATTCTCGACACTGCCGAAGCCTTGTTCAACCGGGTTGGCTATGAAAAAACATCCACGATCGACATTGCCAAAACGATGCAGGTCGCGCAGGGGACGCTGTACTATTACTTTGAATCCAAGGACGCTCTCGCCAGCGCCCTGATCGCGCGGCAACTGGAGCAAATCCGGGAGCACTATGCGCGGATTGCCCGCGCCCCACACCTTACCGCCTACGAAAAAATCGCCTGGGTGTTCGTCTACGAGCTGGACGCTCCGACCGGGCATGTGGAAAACTTCAAATATTTGCAGCATGACAACAACGCCGTACTCCGGCAAAAACTGTACATCCAAACCATTTGCAAGTTCACGCCGATCTTGACGGAAATCATCGTCCAGGGCAACCGTGAACAGCGGTTTCGCGTCGCCAACCCGGCGCTTGCTGCCGAGTTTTTTCTCAGCACCTTGCACCATTGGGCGGACTCGGCCCTGTTCAAATGGACGCCCGAAGAACGCCGCCTGCGTCTGCAGGCGATCCAGCCGATTTTTGAAAACTTGTTTGGGGTCGCGCCAGGCTCGTTTGCGCTGGAAGCACTTCGCGCCGCCGCGCGCGGCATTGCGCTAGACAACTGACAATCACGCGCGCGATTGCCGCCGAGCGCTGGCTACGTACGCGATGAGCGAGCGACCTGCTCAGGTAAAACGGCCCCAGCCTGCCCGAAAACCGTCCAAAATGCCGAAATGGCAGCTTTGCATCCCGGCCCAGGCAAGCCTTACAATATAACCAGAGCAGCGATCATTTGCCACGATCGCCAAGATCAGGAAAGAGAGTGTGAAACACGTGTAACCGTATCGTTTCTGCCATTTTTCTGTTGGAAAACACCGTGAAAATGAGAAGGAGAAACGATTTTCGTTGGAATCACCCATTTGGAAAGCTATCTTTTTTTGAACGTATCTGGTTGTGACCATGCAAGCCGTCGTCAGCTCGATGATTACGCTGGAAGTGACAAACCCGGCGCGCGTGCAAGTCGCTGGACCGCCGAGCCAAGTTTTCGGTTCGGCTCCTAGCGAATGGTCGCCGAACCGAAAATCATAACTAGAAAAGAACCAAAACGCGCCCGGACATTGCTCGCCTTGCCAAATGTCCGGGCCTTTTCACGCCAAAAAGCGATCCCTCTCACGTACAGGAAGGAGTCTGTCATGCGAAAAGTCGAAGTCCGCCCTACGATCCGCGCTGGCAAGCCTTGTTTGCCGCGGAAGCCGAGCTGCTGCGCCAAGTATTCCAGGACAACCTCATACAGATTCATCACATCGGCAGTACAGCCGTGCCCGGGCTGAAAGCAAAGCCGATCATCGACCTGTTGCCAGTCGTGCGCGATATCGGGCGCGTCGATGAGACAAACGAACAGATGCGCTCGCTAGGCTACTTGCCAAAAGGCGAGTTCGGCTTGCCCGGCAGACGGTATTTTGCCAAAGGCGGCGACGAGCGCACCCATCACGTCCACGTTTACCAGCAAGGCCATCCGGCGATTCGACGCCATCTGGCGTTTCGCGATTACTTGCGCGCCCATCCTGACTGTGCCCGGCTGTACGGGGAGCTGAAGGAGCAGTTGGCAGAGCGCTTCCCGTACGACGCTGCCAGCTATGTCGCAGGCAAGCATGAGCTGGCCTGGTCTCTGGAGCAAAAGGCGCTGGCCTGGAAAGCGCGTGGCGCCAACTAAGCGCCCATAAGAAAAACAGTCAGGGAAAAACGCCCTGACTGTCCTTTTTTGCGCTAGAGGATATCCGAAAGTTTGTATTCATAG